>JBAPPP010000132.1:0-4932 GCA_049280175.1 Rhodanobacter sp. | reverse complement strand
GCGCATGGCGTGGTCGGCAGCTTGCTGGATGCGGGCGTGGGGACGTTGACCATCGTCAACCGCTCGCCCGAGGCGGCCGACGCGCTGGCCGACGCGATCGGCGAGCCGGCGCGTGTACACACCCGTTACTGGCAGGATCTGTCCGCGATCGGTTGCTACGACCTGATCCTCAATGCGACTTCGGCCGGTGTACTTGGCGCATCCCTGCAGCTGCCGTTCTCGCTGGTCGGTGCCCGCGCGCTCTGCTATGACTTGTCCTACGGCGTTGCTGCCAGCAACTTCCTCGCCTGGGCAAAAACCGCCGGTGCGCGTTTCGCATTTGACGGACTCGGCATGTTGCTGGAAACGGCCGCCGATGCGTTTGAGCTATGGCATGGCAAGCGGCCGGATACCGAGCCGGTCTATCAATCGCTGCGCCGCCAGCACGGTTGAACGCCATGGCTCAAGCCAGGCTGTCCTGCCGAGCAGGATGTGGTGCCTGCTGCATCGCACCGTCGATCAGTTCGTCGATCCCCGGAATGCCGCGTGGCAAGCCCGCCGGCTTGCGTTGCGTGCAACTCACGGCGGACAACCGTTGTGCGATCTTTGGCGACCCGCGTCGTCCGGCGGTGTGCGCCAGCCTGCAGCCCGAGCCGGTGATGTGCGGCGACGATCACGTGCACGCGCTGGCCTGGTTGACCGCACTGGAAACGGCCACTCAGGCCGACTGAAGTTGTTAGTCCGGCATCCTGATGGCGTTCACAACGTCGCCATGGATCGCCGTGCTAGCGTGCGCGGACAGGGGGCATCATCACGTGGGGGATTCACGCATGTTGCCGAAAGGGTTTGCTTATCGCAGCCTGGTATCCACCGGGCTGTCTTTCATCTTTGCCTGCAGTGCATTTGCCGCATCGGCCGCCAGCAGTCCGGTCGGTTCGGGCAATGTTACGGTGGCCGATCCGAGCGTGCCGCGACCATCCGGCAAGCCTTGCGTCGTGCAGCTTTTCAGCAACGACACGTTCGACGACTACGCGACGCGTCCCTTCAGCTATGCGCCGCCAGCAGGCTGCCACGGGCCATGGGCCAAAGTAGTGTTGACGGCTGATTTCTCGGTCACGGCAGGCACACAGTACGACCGCACCGCGACGATCTGGCTGGGTGGCGTGAACCTGTATTTCGGTACCACCCAGGAGCCGAGCACCACGCTCGCGCCAAGCTGGCACGTTGAGCGCGATCTCACCGACTACAGCGCACTCCTGCGGCAGGCCGGTCAGGGTCAGGCGATTATCGGCAACACGGTGAACAGTACCTACAACGGGGTCATTCACGGCAGTGCGCAGCTGTTGTTCTATCCCGCCTCCATTTTTGCGCCGCCAGCGCAGGTGGCCGATGCGATCTACCCGCTGGGTTCCGATCCGGTCGGCAGCACCGTAACCCTGACGACCCCCACCGACCAGTTGAGTCGGACACTGAGCCTGCCGCGCAACGTCGAACGCGCCTATCTGGATGTGTTTGCGCAAAGCCAGTTCGACGATGAGTTCTGGTACACCTGCGTGCCCAACCAGTACGCCGCGGAAGTGGAAGAATGCGGCGGCGGCAATTTCCGCGAGGCCGAGATCAGCATCGATGGTCAGCCGGCCGGCGTGGCGCCGGTGTATCCGTGGATCTATACCGGAGGCATCGATCCGTTCCTGTGGGAGCCGACACCGGGCGTGCAGACGCTGAATTTCATGCCGTACCGGGTCGATCTCACCCCGTTCGCCGGCGTGCTGAGCAACGGCGCGTCGCATCAGGTCGCGGTGAGCGTAGCCGGCGCGAACAATTATTTTTCCGCCACGGCCAGCCTGCTCGTCTATCTCGATCCGCATGCGCGCCAGATCAGTGGCCGGATCGAACGCAACACTCTGGTCGGTCAGGCACCCACGCCGACGATCGGCAGCACCCTGAGCACGGATGCATCTGGCGACATCACCGGCAGTATCAGTACCAACCTGAGCCGGCATTTCGTGATCGAGGGCTTTGCCGATACCTCACACGGCCGCGTGCACACCCAGGTGGACGCGACCGTGGGCTTTGCCGATACCCAGGGCTTCGCGATCAATGCTTCCACCTATGAACAGGTGACCAGCCAGCTCACCTCGGCCGACAGCGATAGCCAGAGCAGCATCGGCGGATTCGTCACCGGCGAATATCGCGAGCATGTGCGTTACCCGTTGCATCTGGACGTCAATGAGCAGTTTGCCGCCGATGGCAGTTTCACCTTGGCCACCACCACGCATCAGGGTTACGAAAAGAGCGACGAACACCTGCTGGCTGGTTTCACGCTCTATTCGGCAAAGGTGAGCAACAAGGTCGATGGCGCCGATACCCTGGACTTCGACGCCAATGAAAACTTTACTGGCCATAGTGGCCAGAAGAGTGCGCAGACGTTCACCTTCAGCGATTCGCTGGGCGGCTGTTACCGCAGCGATGTGGCCTCGCTCAACAATGTGGTGACCAGCTACGACAGCGGCGCGGGCTGTCCCGGCGGCAACAACCATGTGTTCTGGTTCACCCATCCGGACGGCTCGCCCGACAACGGCAACGGCATACCCGGCTTGTGACGATCAGGCCGTCGCCGCTGCCTGGGCGGCGACGGTCAGCGTGGGGCGTAACGCGGCAAGTCATCGCACTGTCACAAGGCACAGCTAGCGTGCCGCACTTGCCGGGCGTTTCCGATAACGGAGGCTCCTGTGTGCGCTCTCAGTCACTGGCAGTAAAGTCTCATGCTTCATTTTCGTTCTATCGCGTCTGACCGGCGCGCGTGGGCCATTGGCCTGTTGCTGATCGTAGGTGTACTGACTGGCGGAGCGTTTTGGTATGTCCGGTCAGCGGCAGCAGCCGACACATCCGCCGATGACGCCAATGGCGTGAACATCCTGCTCGGGCTAGCCGACAGCGCCATGCACGATGGTCGGCTGGTTGCCCCGCAGGGAAGCAATGCCTATGAGTTTTACGCCAGCGTGCTGCAACTGGAGCCACACAATCAGGTCGCGCTCGAGAACCTGAAAAAGGCTTTCGTACCGGCCTGCAACGAAGTGGAGCGCTTGATCAATCCAGTGGATGTGGACGAGGCGCAGCGCGAACTTTCCCTGCTGCGCGACTACGACCCCACCAACTACACCTTGGCGCTGCTTGGCGGCAAGCTCAGCGCCCAGCGCATGCTGCTGACCCGACAGCATGAGGCGCAGGCAGCTCGTATCCAGGCCCAGCAGGAGGCCGCGGGCACGCAGTAACTGGTTTGGCCGAGCGCAAGTTTGCACGGCGTGCCGCTCGCAGAGGTCAGCGCAGCAGCGGGCCGGCCTTGCGTAGCAGCAATTCGATCAGTTCCGGTTGCATGAAGTCGTCGTCATCGCGGATGCCAAGCACCACCACGCGCTTGCCTTTGAGGCGGTCGCGATGCTGCACAAGCAGGCGTCGGCGATGTGCCGGTTCCATCACCATGATCAGTTCGGCCCACTCCAGCTGCTCAACGGACAAGGGTGTGTCGGCGTCGGCAGCGAGACCGGCCGAGTCCGTTTCCAGATGCGGCCATGCTGCGAACACTTGTTCGGCAGTGGGACTGCGCAGCCGGTTGCGACTGCACAGGAACAGTACGCGGCGAGCCGTCATCAAGCGCCGAGGTAGTCGTTCTTCAGCCGCACGTAGTGATCGGCCGAGTAGTGCAACTGCTCGATCTGCTTGTCGCTGAGCAGGCGCACCATCTTCGCCGGGTTGCCAAGCCACAGCTCCCGTTCGCCGACCACCTTGCCCGGCGGGATCACGCTGCCAGCGCCGACAAAACCGTATTTCTTCACCACGGCGCCATCCAGCACGCTCGCGTGCATGCCGATCAGGCAGTAGTCCTCGATGGTGCAGGCGTGCACCACTGCGGCATGGCCGATGGTGACGCCCTCGCCGATCAGGCACGGATAACCCGGGCCGTAGGGGCCGGCGTGGGCCACGTGCACGATGGCGCCGTCCTGGATGTTGCTGCGTGCGCCGACGCGGATGTAATGCACGTCGCCGCGCAATACCGTGCCGGGCCACACCGAAACGTCATCGCCGAGCACCACATCGCCGATCACGCTGGCGGCCGGATCGACGTAGACGCGTTCACCGAGTCGGGGCGTGATGTCCTTGTAACTGCGCAAAGAATTCATACGGCCATTCTAACGGCGTGACGTAGCTGCGTGACGTCAGGCGTTGGCTTCGAGCACCTTGATGGTTTCTTCGTAGCCGGAGTCGACGGCACGCTGCCAGTCCTTCCAGTCGAGCATGCCGACGTGGTCCAGCGGCGGGGTGATCAGCAGGTTCGCGAGCGCGCAGCAGCGTTCGCTGGTCTCCTCGCTGTTGACCATCGCGGCGCGGGTCAGGGTGGAGACCAGTCCGGGCCGGTCGTTGCCGCGACGCTGTTGCAGCAGCAGACGCCACCACGGCGGCGTGGCGAATTCGTCTAGGTGGCTGCGCAGTTCGATGCCGGCGCGGATGCTCACCGCGGTGATATGGGCGACGCCGTCGTCGGCCATCACGTCGGTGGGGAGGTTGTCGACCAGTGCGCCATCCACGTAGACGTTGCCCTGATTCAGCACCGGTGGCAGCACGCCGGGGATCGAGCTGGATGCGCGCAGCCAAAGCCATAGCGGGCCATTGCGATGCACCACGCGGCCTTCGCCGGACAAGCTGGTGGAGACGCAGAAGAACGGCCGCTCCAGATCCTCGATGTCGATCGCACCGAACGTGTGCCGCAGCATCGCAGCGGCGCGGCGGCCGCGGGTCAGCGCGACCAGCGGCAGGGTCCAGTCCGACAGCGGTTTCCCGCGCACGAACGCGTCGTGAAGATTGCGAACCATCGTCTCGGTGTCCCACAGGTTCGCTACGCCGGCGCCGATAATCGCGCCGACGCTGGTGCCGCCCACCGCATCGAATTCGTGG
>JBAPPP010000131.1:0-2905 GCA_049280175.1 Rhodanobacter sp. | reverse complement strand
ACCCTAGCCCGACCTGCCGATGATCGTCATGGTCGCGAGCTGAATAGGGAAAGAGCGGCTGGCGGCGTACAGTGAAGCCGCCGATCAGGTGTCCACTAAATCCTCTTAACTGCACTTCTTACCACGGTGATTTAAGCCAGTAGAAGCAGTTCGGGCAAAAGTCGATGTCCAGAGGTGACGTCCCCTCGAAAGGACTAACGGGAATTTGTGAGCAGTGGGGACAGGCCAGACTGACTCTCTCGGCGACGCGAGCGACTATCAGGCTAAAAAAGAAAGCGCAGAACAGCGCAAGTGCATAGATGTTGTGCAGGTAGATGCCGGCGACTGCACATCCCAGCGCCGCAAGGCCTATGCATGGCTGCACAAGTTTGTACCGCTTTCGATACGTCGCCGTCGCTTGTGCCCAAGCGGCAATCACCTGCGGATCATTCACGGCTCGAATCGGCATTGGGCCTCACACCTAATATGCGTACGGGTCGGACGCGACCTCAGCAGCGTGCTAGTCCGGACGCAGCGCGTGCCTGGGGTTGGGTTCATTCTTTGCCACGTCTTGCGCCATCTCTGAGCGTCTGACAATGAACACGGCTCCTGTCAGATTCAGCCTTTACCTATCACCTTGAAGGCGCTTGGACTGACTAGCTCACTCAGAGGAACCCCAAGCGTCTCCGCGAGCAATCCCATGTTGTCGATCGCGATGTTGCGGGTGCCGCGCTCGACTTCAGACAGGTAGGTACGGCTCAGCCCGGCCTGAAGTGCCAGCGCTTCCTGTGAAAGATCTTTGAGGCGTCTGGTCTGACGCAAATTTCTCGCGAAAACTTCGCGCGCGCTCATTGGTTTGGATGCCTTGCTCATGCTGCTGAGCATCCATGCCCGTCGTGTTGCTTACTACACGCTATAAGCGTATAAAAGGAAACTATAAGAGACAAATGGTAAAAAAAGAACGACGATCGGTCGTCTATGCAGGTCTGCGTCGATTTGCACATTGCAGTGCGTGCGATCACGCCGAAGAGGGTTGCACTTGCAGGGTTGAAGCCGGGGTTCGTTAGCGTCTGCGTCCATCGCAACACATGCCGCCGGCAAGGTAGCCGGCGCATTCATCAGCCGTGCGCGTGATTCGGAGCCACACGGCTCGCGCCGAGCTGCCATTCAATCCGTAAGGAGACGGTACATTGAATACAAACAACACTCATAAGATCTGCGCGCGCCATATTCTCGCGCTGGCATGTATCGCTGCGCTAGGCGTGGGGCCAGCGATGGCGCAGGACCATGCAGCCGACGATGCCAAGGCTATGGAGAAGGCCACCAAGTTGGAAACCATCACCGTGACCGGCAGTCACATCTCGAATCCGAATGTGGTTTCACCCACCCCAATCAGCGTGTTGACGGCGGCCGACATCAGGGCCAGCGGCGCAGTGAACATCGGCGACCTGATGACCACGATGCCGCAGCTGGCGACTACGTTCACCATGGGCAACTCCGGCCGCTACATTGGCACGGCGGGAAACAGCCAATTGGATCTGCGCAACCTGGGTACAAATCGTACTCTGGTGCTGGTTAATGGCCGCCGCTTTGTTGGTTCCAGTGCGGGCAGCACGAGCGTCGATGTCAACCTGATTCCGGCCGACTGGATCGAGCGGGTGGAAATCATCACCGGTGGTGCATCTGCCGTCTATGGCGCTGACGCGGTAACCGGCGTGGTCAACTTCATTCTGAAGAAGAACTACAAAGGTGCCGACCTGCACGCGCAGCTAGGCACGTCGGAGCACGGCGGTTTTAATAAGAAGCTGATCTCATTGACCGGGGGCATGAATTTCGCCCAGGACCGTGGCAACGTCGCCGTGTCGGTGGAGCACAGCGAGCAGGATGAACTGGCATTTGCCGATCGCTTTGGTCACAAGTCCTACGCAACGATCCTCACGCCGGACGGTCCCACGGATTCGGCACTTACCAGCAATGGCGGCAGCTACACCATCTACAACGGTGGTACCTTTTCGCTGGGTAAGTCCACCGATATCAGTAAGCGCTACGTGTTCAATCCGGATGGCAGTGTGCGTCATCAAGTGTTCAATGGTATCTACGACAACACTGGCCGCTGTGCCGATTGCGATCGCCTCGACACAAATCAGGTGCTCCAGCTTCAGCCAAGCTACAAGCGCACCACGCTGAGCAGTGTGGCGAGTTTCGACATCACACCCGAGCAGCGCCTGTACTTCGAGGGCACGTACAGCCGTACCGATGTGACGAAGGCGGCCCAACCGGCATTCGGTAGCGGATCCAGTGCCTATGTGATCACTCGCGACAACGCCTATGTTTCGCCAAGCCTGGCGGCACTGATGGATGCCAATAAACTAAAAAGCATCAAGGTTTCCCGCTTCGACGTTGATGCGGGCCGTCGCGGCGAAGACACGGCTCGTGATACGGCACGGGCGGTATTCGGTGCCAACGGTGTGATAACCGGCGACTGGGAATACGACGCGTCGCTCAACTATGGTGTGACCGACGAGACCCGACACAACCTCAACAACCGTATCAGGGATCGCTTTGCCGCGTCGATCGATGCTGTGCGCGACCCCAAGACCGGCAATGTTGTATGTCGCTCGACACTCAACCCCAGCGCCGTGAATCCGAACGTCGGCGGCGTACTCAATCCCATCGCACTCGGCGGTGGCTGTGTGCCCACCAGCATCTTTGGCGCTGGAGCGATCAACCCGGCTGCAGCGCAGTGGTTCAACACCACCACGACCACCACGTCGCATCTGACCCAGTTTGTCGGTGGAGGCACGGTGACCAACAACCACCTGTTCCAGATGCCATTCGATGCAGGCGCGGCGAGCGTTGCTGCCGGCTTGGAGTTCCGACGCGAGAGCAGCCGTCAGATCACCGACCCACTGGACCAGGCCGGACT
>JBAPPP010000130.1:0-2302 GCA_049280175.1 Rhodanobacter sp. | reverse complement strand
CCTGAGGAGTGCTGTGACAAGGCAATCGGTTTCGATCCCCTCTCACTGGGGGACGCGCAGCGAGGCCGGGCTTGACCCCGTGCTGCCTCGGCGATGGGCTCAGAGGGAGTTCAATGCAGTCATTCGTCTAACCGCATGTTGCCAACCTGGAAATCGCCCCGTTGTCAAAGCCGAGCCCGGCCTCTTTGGGCTGGAGCCGGTGTCACTGCCGATTGAAGTTTCCCCATAAGTGCCGATTGAAGCCTCCTCACTTCGTTGACTGATCAATCTGAGTTGCTGGTGCCACGGTGCTCGGAGCCGTCAAGGGACGCGCGCCAAGGGCGCGCCGCGGAGCGGTTTCATCCCTTGACGGGGTCACCGCACGATTTGTCCAAAATTGTTGGGGTGGACGGCCCCACGGCATCGAGTGCCAGAATTGGGACTGCGAGTAACCAAATCCGGAGCCGTCCATGACCCAGTATAGGCGTATAGGCATCGACACGTCCAAGGCCGTGTTCACCTTGCATGGCATTGATCAGCAGGAACGACCGCTCCTGCGCGTCAACCTTCGTCGCGCGCAGATGATGCCGTTCTTCAAGAAGCTTCCACCCACCATCATTGCCTTGGAAGCCTGTGGCGGCTCTCACTATTGGGCCCGCGAACTGACCACGCTCGGCCACGCGGTACGTCTCATCCCACCTCAGTACGTCAAACCCTATGTCAAACGCGGCAAAAACGATCGCAACGACGCCGAAGCGATCTGCGAGGCCGCCGGGCGACCAGGCATGCATTACGTGCCGGTGAAATCCGTCAGGCAACAGGCCCAGGGTATGGTCCTGAAGGTACGTGAGACATTGATCAGCCAACGTGTCGCTCTGATCAACACGGTGCGTGGTCACGCCGCTGAGTTCGGCGTCATCGCCGCCAAGGGCACGGGACAGATCGTGCCTTTGCTCTCTGCTATTGAACAAGCCGCGACCATACCGCCGGAGGCCATGGAGATGTTCGTCCTTCTTGGCCGGCAGATTGACGAAATTGAGGCCTGTATCAAGGAAGTCGACGCCAAACTGAGCGCCGCGCACAAAGCCAGCGAGCTCAGCCAGCGTTTGATCACCATACCGGGCGTCGGCCCAATTATCGCGTTGACATTGGCCGTCGAGATCGACCCGGCGATGTTCGAATCCGGCCGCCATCTCGCCGCCTGGGCAGGCCTGACCCCGAAGGAACGTTCGACCGGCGGCAAACAGCGCATGGGCGGCATCAGCCGGGCCGGCAATGAACGGTTGCGCGCCTTGCTCGTCTCTGGCGCCACGTCGGTGATCAATCATGCCATGCGGCCGGGCAGTAAGCTGATGACGGAATGGATGCGGGCGCTGCTGCAACGCAAACCACGCAAACTCGCCGCCGTGGCGCTGGCCAACAAGATAGCCCGTACGGCCTGGGCGATGATGAGGAGCGGCGAGACGTATCGGCGCCCGTCCGCCGCAGCTGGTGCGGCGGCAGCATGATCCGTTTGATCCACGTTACGGCTCAAACGTCACGTAACGCCATGGAGTGGAACCAAACCATGCCTCGCCCATCGATCGGTGAAACACCGATGACCGGCGCCGAACGTCAGGCGCGATATCGCGCCGCGCACGCGGCTGGCGCACCGGTTGTCCACACACGCCGCCCCGTCGATCGGCGCTCTCGGATCCAACGCTGGAACGACACAATCGCCGCGGCCGTGCAGTTGCAGACTGAATATGCCGACTGGCTGGACGCGTTGCCAGACAACCAACAGGACAGTGCGCTCGCCGACGCCTTGCGGGCGGTTATCGAACTCGATCTGTCCGAACTCCAGGCGATTGAACCGCCACGGGGCTTCGGGCGTGATTGAGCAGTGGGATGGCCCATGCGGTATGGGTCACGATGGCGCGCGTGACCGGGGCCGGCGCTTGCCGGTCGCCAACCGGAACCGAGCGTTGTTGCCGGGAAGTAAGAGCTGAATGAGATGACGATCGGTCGAACCGATGATCCAGAGAACCCGATTAGCGTGCCGGCTTTCGAAGCCGCAAAATTGTTTGGGACTGGATCGCGGACCCCATCTGGGCCAGCGGACATGGTGCCGCGTCAACAGGCCGGACACATGCTCGCATTCGACACGCCCGTCAGAATTCTCCTCGAAACTCTTGCATCCGAGGGGCCGTCCACACATGCTCACGTAAAGCTGGCCGAACATGAAATGCAGGGCACGAGCGCCAGGGGAATGTTGACCGCGAAGGCGGTGACCGATGCTACCGCGCCGCTGACCGCCGCAGAGGCTGCGTTCTGGGCTGCGTTC
>JBAPPP010000129.1:0-7674 GCA_049280175.1 Rhodanobacter sp. | reverse complement strand
GGCTGTGCCGGCTTGGGGGCAGCACGTTCCCCGGAGAGGGTGGCGCCCAGGCGTTCAAGTTCTTCGCGCAAACCGACATCCAGTTCGCCTTGCTGCGGTTGCACGACTCCCAGATGGCTTTCGCCTGGCGGCGAATCAAACACGCTGAAGGCTGGATCGTCGGCGAGGCTGGACCCGCCCAAGGTGGGCTCGCGACGCTCGACCCCATGTGGCTGATCGGGAACTACCCGGCGCCTGCCCTGCTCTTTTTTTGGCTGACCGAACAGCCAGATCAGCGCCAGCACGATCGCACCGACGATAAGCAACGGAATGCCCACATTGGGGTTCCAGGCGAAGGCGAGCACAGGTTGCAGCATCATCATCGAGTTCCTCAGGCAGCCCCTGCCAGTTTAGCCGCTTCGGCCAGATCCACTTGCACCAATCGCGACACGCCCGGTTCGTTCATGGTCACGCCGCACAATTGAGTGGCCGCTTCCATCGTGGCCTTGTTGTGGCTGATGAAGATGAATTGCACTTTTTCGCTCATTTCCCTCACCAGGCTGGAGAAGCGTCCGACGTTCGCTTCGTCCAGCGGTGCGTCCACCTCGTCCAGCAGACAGAACGGCGCGGGGTTGAGGCCGAAGATGGCGAACACCAGCGATACCGCGGTGAGCGCTTTCTCGCCGCCAGACAGCAGCGTGATATTTGAAATGCGCTTGCCTGGTGGGCGCGCCATGATCGACACGCCGGTATTGAGCAGATCGTCGCCGGTCAGTTCCAGATAGGCATGGCCGCCACCGAACAGCCGCGGGAACAGCTCCTGCACGCCGGCGTTGACCTTGTCGAAAGTTTCCTTGAAGCGCTGGCGAGTTTCGCGATCGATCTTCTTGATCGCGCCTTCCAGCGTTTCCATCGCGCTGACCAGATCGGCCAGCTGATTGTCCAGGTAGGTCTTGCGCTCGCTTTGTTCGGCGTGTTCCTGGATCGCAGCAAGATTGACCGGCTCCAACCGGGCAATCTTCTGGGCGAGATCGACGAGCTGCTGGCGCCATTGGCCAGCGTCGATGTTTTCGGCCAGCTCGGCCAGCAACGTTTCCAGTTCAAGGCCGGAAGCGGCAATCGCCTGGGCCAGCTGTTCCGCGCGAAGCTGCAGTGCCTGCGCAGCGAGGCGTTTTTCGGACAGGCTTTCGCGCAGCGCGGAAAGGCCCTGCTCCGTCAGATGACGCTGTTGCTCCAGCTTGCGGAATTCGAGGTCGCAGTCTTCCAGTGCACGCCGCGCTTCAACCAATTGCTTGTCGATCAGCAGGCGTTGATCCAGGTAAGTCTGGCGCTCACTCTCCAGTTCGGCGATCGGATCGGAGCCAGCCGCGAGCTGTTCGGCGATCTCCGTGCGACGCGCTTCGATCTGGCGCAGTTGCGCATCCATGCGGCCGAGCGCCTGTTCCAGCGAAGCCAGTGAGGAACGTTTCGATTCGAGCCCCAACGCGAGCGAGTGCGATTGATCGGCAGCCTCGCGTGCATTCATGCGCGCTTCCTCGCGCGCCTCGAGCAACGCGCGGCGCTCGTTTTCCAGTTCACGGCGCTGGTCTTCCAGATCGCCCATTAGGCCGACCGATTCATCCAGCCGTGCGCGCGCTTCGCGGGCCTGGCTCTGCATGTCGTCGAGCTGGGTGGCGAGATCGTTCAGTTCGCCAGTGACCTTCTCGGCACGGGCGCGAGCGGTTTCCAGCTTGCCGCGATGACTTTGCAACTGGCCGGCCAGTTCGGACTGACGGCGATGCGCGTTGTACAGCTCGCGCTGGGCGTCGTCGCGGGCACGCTCGGCTTCGAATTTGCGCGTGCGCAGCGTGTCGAGCTGCTCGCTGGATGCCTCCAGTTGCGCTTCCAGTGCATCGATCTGTTCGGCCAGCAGACGGATCTCGCGCTCACGCGCCAGCACACCGACCTGGCTGCCCTGGGCCCGACGCACGCGTGCCCAACCCGGGCCCAGCCATTCGCCGCTGCGTGTGATCACCGACTGATACGGCGCCAGCGCGGATAGCGAAGCCACCCGCTGATGCGCCTCGTCGAGCGACTCCGCCGTGAGCACGTGCCCGAGGATGGCCATTGCCGCGGCAGGTCCGCGCACATGCGCGGCCAGGGTACCGGCCGTGTTGGCGCCACCGTCGGCCGCATCGAGCAACGCGACATCGGCGTTCTCGAGTGCACCGAATTCGGCGGCCAGAGTGTGCGAACCGTCCACCAGCACGCTGTCCAGGAAGCCGCTCAACGCCGTTTCCACCGAAGTTTCCCAACCGGCTTCCACCTGCAGCGACTCACCGAGGCGACGCGACTTGTCCAGCCCGAGTCGGGCCAGCCAGCCGCTGGCAGCGCTTTCCTCCTGACCGAGCGCAGCGTGTTGCAGCGCTTCCAGTGATGCATGCCGACCGCGTGCCGCCTGCAACTGCTGGCGCGCTTCGTTCAGCGCCGACTGCACCTGGCGTTCTTCGTCCTGCACTTTCTCGTGACTGGTCTTGTGCTGGTCGAGCAGGCTGCCGAGCGTTTCGACGCGCTCGCGCTGGGTATCGTGCTCGCCGTGCAGTTGCTCGCCGGCAGCATCCAGCGCGGCCACGTCGGTGGTCTTCTGTTCGGCTTCCAGCGCTTCGCGTCGGCGCGACAGATCGATGCCCTGGCGATCCAGATAATTGAGCTTGGTACGTTCCACTTCGGCTGCGCGGCTGGACTCGCCAGCGTTGCGGGTGTGGCTGTCCCAGCGTTGCTGCCAGTCGGCCAGCTTTGTCTCCGTATCGCGCTGGGCGTCGGCGGTGTCGTCCTGCAGCTGCTGCAGTGCTTCGAGCTTTGGTTCGCCTTCGGCCAGCGCCATGCGCAGGGTTTCGATCTGCTGGCCGTCGGTGGCGATGTGCGCGGCCAGTTCCGCATGCTCGCGCTCGGCATCGCCGTGGGCGCGCTGCAGGCGATCGGCGGTTTCGCGGTTGTAACGAACCTGCTGTTCGACGCGGGCGATCTCGGCACCGACTTTGTAGACCTCGGCCTGCACACCGTTCAAATGCTCGGTGGCGTCGACGTGGCGCTCGCGCATGCTCTCCAGCTGCGCCTCGGTCTGCCGCTGGCTGGCCAGCTGTTTCTCGATCTCGATCTCGGCAGCGGACAGGCCTGCGCCCTCGCCATCGTGCTGGCTCTTCAGGCCGCGATATTCCAGTGCCCGAAGTTCCGCCTCTTTGCGCGTCTGCTCTTCTTTCAGCGCCTTCCAGCGCTCGGCCGCGCGGGCCTGGCGATTGAGATGGTCGAGCTGCTTGTCGACCTCATCGCGCACGTCGCGCACGCGGTCGAGGTTTTCGCGGGTGGCCTTGATGCGGCTTTCGGTTTCCTTGCGGCGCTCCTTGTATTTGGAGATGCCGGCGGCCTCTTCCAGATGCGTGCGCAGTTCCTCCGGGTGCGCCTCGATGATCTGGCTGATCATGCCCTGCTCGATGATCGAGTAGCTGCGCGGGCCCAGACCGGTACCGAGGAACAGGTCGGTGATGTCACGACGGCGGCAACGCGCACCATTGAGAAAATAGGCAGACTGGCCGTCGCGGGTGACCTGGCGTTTCACCGAAATCTCGGCGTACTGGCCGTACTCGCCCTGGATCGTGCCGTCGCTGTTGTCGAAGATCAGCTCGACCGTCGCCTGCCCCACCGGCTTGCGTGAATTGGAGCCGGAGAAGATCACGTCGGTCAGCGAATCGCCGCGCAGGCGGCTGGCGGCGCTCTCGCCCATGACCCAGCGGATCGCATCGATGATGTTGGATTTGCCGCAGCCGTTAGGCCCAACCACGCCGATCATGTTGCTCGGCAGGTGCAGGGTGGTCGGATCCACGAAGGACTTGAAACCGGCGAGTTTGATGGTGCTTAGGCGCATGCGGACATCAGTGGGTTTCGATTAGGTGTTGGGGGTAACGCCCGTGCATTCGGGCGACAGGGCACTGTGCCAAACGTGGGGCGCAGCTGCAATGCGTTCCGGAATGAAGATATCACTTCAAGAATGAAGTTTATGTAACTGTTATTACTGATTATTCGACTGAACGGGCGTCGATCGACAGCGCGTGGATGCCGTTATCCATCAATCCTTCGAGCGCTGCGTACACCATGCGATGGCGTTTCAGCGGCAGCTGCCCGGCAAAGGCGGCGCTGACGATGCGTACGTGGAAGTGGCCTTTGCCCTCGCCCGCATGCCCAGCGTGCTTGTGGCCTTCGTCCAGTACCTCTAGCTCGCTCGGTGCAAACGCAGCCTGCAGGCGCTCACGAATCTGCTCGAGCATCGGTTGTGCGGCCATGACGTTGCTCATGCCGCCGGCAGGACTTTGCGGAATGGCTTGACCGTGGTTTCACGATAAACGCCAGCCTCGACATAGGGATCGACTGCGGCCCAGCTTTCCGCGTCCGCCAGCGACGCGAATTCGGCCACGATCAGGCTGCCGCTGAAACCAGCAGGACCCGGGTCTTCAGCATCGATCGCCGGAAACGGTCCGGCCAGCAGCAGGCGGCCGTCGTCCTGCAACTGCTGAAGGCGAGCCACGTGAGCTGGCCGCGCAGCCTTGCGGGCGTCCAGTGAATTCGGGTGGTCGGTGCCCACGATCGCGTACCACATGGCTCAGGCCTCCGGACGCATATAGGGAAACAGCAGCACATCGCGGATCGAGGCCGAGTCGGTCAGCAACATCACCAGGCGGTCGATGCCGATGCCGAGGCCGCCAGTCGGCGGCAGGCCCACTTCCAGCGCGCGGATGTAGTCGGCGTCGAAGTGCATGGCCTCGTCGTCGCCGGCATCCTTCGCGTCGACCTGCGCCTGGAAACGTGCGGCCTGATCTTCCGGATCGTTCAATTCGGAGAAGCCATTGGCGATCTCCTTGCCGTTGACGAACAGCTCGAAGCGGTCGGTGATGCCCTTGTCGGTGTCGCTTTCGCGCGCCAACGGCGACACCTCGACCGGATGGTCGGTGATGAAGGTCGGCTGGATCAGCGTGTGCTCGACCGTCTTCTCGAAGATTTCCAGCAACAGCTTGCCCCAGCCATAACCGGGTTTGACCTGCGCACCGAGGCGCTTCGCGTGCGAAGCCATCGCCTCACGGTCACGCAGTTCCGCGCGCTTGATGTCGGGATTGTGCTCGAGCACGGCGTCTTCCATGCGCCAGCGGCGGAACGCCGGACCCACGTCGATCGCCGCGCCGTCCCAGGTCAGTGCGGTGGTGCCCAGAACGCTTTGCGCGGTATCGCGAATCACCGCCTCGGTGAGGTCCATGATCTCGTGGTAAGTGGCGTAAGCCTGGTACAGCTCCAGCATGGTGAACTCGGGATTGTGCCGGGTCGACACGCCCTCGTTGCGGAAATTGCGGTTGATCTCGTAGACGCGATCGAAACCGCCGACCACCAACCGCTTCAGATACAGCTCCGGTGCCACGCGCAGGTAAAGATCCATATCCAGCGCGTTGTGGTGCGTCACGAACGGCCGTGCCGTGGCGCCGCCGGGGATGATGTGCATCATCGGCGTTTCCACTTCCATGAAGCGGCGCGTCGGCGCTTCCAGCCATTGGCGCATGAAGCCGATGATCTTCGAGCGCAGCGCGAACGTGCGGCGCGCTGGCTCGGTGACGATCAGGTCGACATAGCGCTGGCGATAGCGCTGCTCCACATCGGCAAGGCCGTGGAACTTGTCCGGCAGCGGACGCAGGCTCTTGGTCAGCAATCGCAGGCCATCGACGCGTACCGACAGCTCGCCGGTCTTGGTGCGCATCAGCACGCCTTCGGCGCCCACGATGTCGCCGACATCCCAGCCCTTGAACGCCTCGTACACTTCACCCAGCGTGCCCTGGTGGATGAACAGCTGGATGCGCCCGCTGAAGTCCTGCAGTTGCACGAAACTGACCTTGCCCTGCACGCGCTTGAGCACGATGCGGCCGGCCATTTTCACGCGACGCGCGGCGGCCTCGATCGCTTCGGCCGTCAGCGCGTCCTTGTCGGCAAACTCTGCCTGCAGATCACCAGCGAAACTGTCGACCTTGAAGTCGTTCGGAAACGCGATGCCCTGCCCGCGCAGCGCATTCAGTTTCTCGCGACGCTCGGCGATCAGTTTGTTTTCGTCCTGCACCGGTTCGTTGGTGTCGATGGCGGGCGTGGCGTTATCGCTGGTCATGCATATTTCCGGTTAGCGGTGGCATTGCAAAAGGACGCGCAGATAAGGCTGCGCCATTCCCCTTCCCCGTCATTCCTGCGCACCCCAAAAGGGGGCAAGGGCAGGAACCCAGTGACCTCAGACTATACGGCCCCTGGATCCCGGCCTGCGCCGGGATGACGATCTTTACTCCCGTCATTCCTGCGAAGGCAGGAACCCAGTGACCTCAGACCATATGGCCACTGGATCCCGGCCTAAGCCGGCATGACGATCTTTACCCCCGTCATTCCTGCGAAGGCAGGAATCCAGTGACCTCAGACTATATGGCCGCTGGATCCCGGCCTGCGCCGGGATGACGATCTTTACTTCCGTCATTCCTGCGTAGGCAGGAATCCAGTGACCTCAGGCTGTAAGGCTGCTGGATCCCTGCCTACGCAGGGATGACGATCTTGATTGGTGACGCTCTTGCTCAGGTAACGATGACTCATCAAGCATCAATGCGTTTCGAACCCGCCTCAAGACCTGATTTCAAACTGGCTTCAATGAATTCATCCAGATCACCATCCAGCACTTTCTGCGTATCCGTACGCTCGATGCCAGTACGCAAATCCTTGATGCGGCTCTGATCCAGCACATAGTTGCGGATCTGGCTACCCCAGCCAATGTCGGACTTGGTCGCTTCCAGCGCATCCCGCTCGACGTTGCGCTTCTGAACTTCCAGCTCATAGAGCTTGGCCGCCAGCATCTTCATCGCCGTATCGCGGTTCTGGTGCTGGCTGCGGCCTGTCTGGCAGGCCACCACGGTGTTGGTCGGGATGTGCGTGATACGCACCGCCGATTCAGTTTTATTGACGTGCTGACCGCCCGCGCCCGAGGAACGATAGACGTCCGTTCTCAGGTCGGCCGGATTGATTTCGATATCGATGTCATCATCGACTTCCGGCGACACGAACACCGACGTGAAACTGGTATGCCGGCGATTGTCCGAATCGAACGGGCTCTTGCGCACCAGACGGTGCACGCCGATCTCGGTTTTCAACCAGCCGTAGGCGTAGTCGCCTTCCACACGGAACGTGGCGGATTTGATCCCAGCCACTTCGCCACCGCTGACTTCCATCAGCTCGGTTTTCCAGCCGCGCGATTCGCACCAGCGCAGATACATGCGCAGCAGCATTTCGGCCCAGTCCTGCGCTTCGGTGCCGCCAGCGCCGGCCTGGATGTCGACGAACGCGTTGGTGGCGTCCATCTTGCCGGAGAACATGCGCTGGAATTCCAGCTTGCCCACCTGCGCCTCGAGCTTGGCCAGATCGCTGATCACCGAGTTGACGGTGTCTTCGTCGCCATCGGCAACGGCCATCTCCAGCAGATCGCCAGCGTCGGTGAGCCCGGCGGTCAGCGTGTCGATGCCATTGACGATGGTATGCAAGCGGGCGCGTTCACGGCCCAGCTCCTGCGCGCGCGGTGGATCGTCCCAGATGGTGGGGCTCTCCAGTTCGCGGCCTACTTCTTCCAGACGTTCGCTTTTTGTAGCGTAGTCAAAGGTA
>JBAPPP010000128.1:0-5416 GCA_049280175.1 Rhodanobacter sp. | reverse complement strand
GATCTGCAGCAAGCCGTCGACCTTGTCGTCTTCGTATTCCTGACGATAGTCAGCGCCAACCGCCAGATTGACGGTACCGGCCGGAAGATCAAACACACCGCCGTTGAAGTCGGCGTGCCAGATCTTCTCCTGCGTCAAGCCCGTAATGAGACCCGGCGAGGCGGCTGCCTGCAGCGCGGCTTTCGACGCCGGGGTGTTGATGTCAAACGGGTTGAACGGAAGGCAACCAGCAATCGGGGCAGCTGCGGTGCCGCAAGTAACTCCGCCCTGCGCATTCACGAAGGACGGACCAGCGGACTGATTCAGAATGTTCAGGTTGACCAGGCCCGTGGTCGTCTCGGTGGTGCTGGTATGGCCGTAGTCCAGGCCTACATCCCACTGCCAGGTCTGGTTGCCGATCGGGAAGTCACCCTTGAAGCCGGTATGGATCTGCCCGGTGGTCAGGCCGAAGAACTGCTCGCGCAGGCCCAGCGATGTGAGACGCACACCGTAGTTGCTTCCGCCAGCATTGTTGTAATCGACGCCGAACGGGTTGTAGGCGCTCAGCGCCGAGATCGTGAAGCCGCCGGCGGTCGTCAGCGGATCCGGTGCCAAGGCTGCGTTGGACGAAGTCTTATCGACGTAAAGATCCATGTACGCGGCGACATGATCGCTAATGTTGTACGTGCCCATCAAGAACGCGTTTGTGCGCTCCTGCGGTGTCAGGATCAGGTTGACCGTGGCGTAGTTGTACTTGTCGCTGTTCGGACCATTGTTCTGGAAGCAATGGTAGTCCGACGCGGCGTTGGTGCCCGCACCCGGATTGTGTGCAGCGAAACCGCTGCCAGGAAGACCCGGGCAGATACCGGAGCCGGCAAAATTGGTGCCAGCCAACTGGATGTGTCCGTTCGGCGCCGAGCTGGAGCCACCAACGTACACGGCAGGCGTCTGCGGAGCACCCGGCGATGCTGCGCCGTTCGTTCCGTACAGCGTCAGCGAGTTCCTGGAGAACTTGCGATTGCCGGCTTCGATGCCGTCAGTCTTGTTGTAGTCCACGCCGCCCATGATGCTGCCCTTATCGGACGTCTGGCCAAACGTGAAGCTGTAACCCTGCTGCTCGCCGTCGTTATGATCGGACTGACCAAAGTTCGTCGAGAACTCGGCGCCCTGATAATCCTTGCGCAGGATGAAGTTGACCACGCCGCCGACTGCGTCGGAACCATAGACCGAGGACGCGCCGGTGGTCAGCACATCGATGCGATCGATCATTGCAGCAGGAATCGAGTTCGGATCGCTATTCAGGACGCGATGACCGTCGACCAGGATCAAGGTGCGGTTCGGACCCAAGCCACGCAGACCAATGCTGGTTGCGCCGGTGCCGCCGCCGTTGTTGACCTGCGGGTTGGTGTTACCGCCGGTGACGGCCGGCAGATCCTGCACCAGGTCACCCAAGGTCAGCTTGCCGCTGGCCTGGATTGCGGCGCGATCGATGGTGACGACCGGGCTGGCCGTTTCCAGATCCACGCGGCGAATGTGCGAACCGGTAACCACAACCGTCTGCAAGGTCGACGCTTTTTGCGGAGCGGCAGGGTTGGTGTTGCCCTGCGGCTGTGCGGACTGATCCTGAGCGAATGCGGTGCTCGAGGCACCCACCGCGATGACAGCACCCAGCGAAAGCGCCAGCTGAACTGCCGATGAAAGTTTTTTGACCCCAAGTTTCATGAAAACACCCTCCGATTAATTATCATCAATGGGTCAGAAAAAACGTTCTGCCCAAAAGCCCACACTTGGCCCGACCTTACCCAGACCGATCATCTTCAGACCCCTAGATCTGCTGATCCGGGTCGATACTAACAGGCAAATAACGCTACGTGAACACGCTACACACTTGCGTTGGTCAGCAAGCGGCGGCTCGAGGTTGCGTCCTGACACCCATCTCTGGTGCCGACTTGCGCGCTATGCCAATGCCTTACACGGCTCTTTATCACGCCTCTTTTACACATTGTCAACAATTTTTGTACGAAAAGAAGTTACGTATGGCGGGGGTTCAGGTCGCCTGATAGTCCGTACGGAAGCGCATGTAGCCGCCTTGCGGCACACCCCAAAATCGGTCCGGCATGATGCCGGCGCGGGCGTATCACTCGGTTTCCGGGCCCTGCTCGAAGCGCAGGTGTTTTACGCTGCGGCCGTTGCGGCGCACCAGCTTCAACGCCTCGATACCGATCTTGATATGCGCCTCGACGAACCGGGACGTGACGCTGCCGTCGCTGGCTTCGGTCTTCACCCCTTCCGGAATCATCGGCTGGTCTGACACAAGCAATAGCGCACCGCAGGGAATCCGGTTCGCGAAGCCGGCCGCGAAGATCGTGGCGGTTTCCATGTCCACCGCCATGCAGCGGGTGCGACGCAGATAGTCCTTGAACGTCTCGTCGTGCTCCCACACTCGCCGGTTGGTGGTGTAGACAGTCCCGGTCCAATAATCGTGACCCAGGTCACGGATCATGGTGGACACGGCTCGCTGCAGCTGGAACGCCGGCAGCGCCGGAACCTCCGGCAGCAGGTAGTCGTTGCTGGTGCCTTCGCCGCGGATCGCAGCGATCGGCAGCACCAGGTCGCCAAGCTGATTCTTTTTCTTCACGCCGCCGCACTTGCCCAGAAACAGCACCGCCTCGGGCGCGATCGCGCTCAGCAGATCCATCACGGTCGCTGCGTTGGGGCTGCCCATGCCGAAGTTGATCAGGGTGATGCCGTCGGCCGTGGCATTCGGCATCGGTCGATCGCGACCCTGCACGTCGACCCCATGCCACTGCGCAAAGAGTTCCACGTAATGACCGAAGTTGGTCAGAAGAATGTATTTGCCAAACTGCTCCAGAGCGGTGCCGGTATAGCGCGGCAGCCAATTGGAGACGATCTCCTGCTTGTTTTTCATTGCTTGTATCCGAATCGCGTTACCGGCGACGCCACGCCGGCGAGATGTCTGATGAGATGTCTGATATGGCGCCCCATCTTAGGCGGCGGCCGAGGGTCGCCGCCAGTTTTGCGAACGGGAACAGACTCTCCCGCACTGCCTGCAAACGCCGCCACCAGCGGGCTGCATGATGATATGTTTGAGCTGCCATTCATGAGGGGAAGACGTGATGCGGATGGGCCTGGCTATCGATGCAGCTTGCGATCTGTCGCAGGCATTCCTGCAGCAGCACAACATTGCGGTGATGCCGATCACCGTGCGGGTGGACAGCGAAGTCTTCATGGATGACCGCGAACCGGCCGAGATCCAGCGCTTCATCGACCGTCGGCTGGGTAGCCGCAGCCACTCGGCGGAAACCGAACCCTGCCCGGTGGAAGAGGTGCAGAACCTTTTTCTTGGCCGATTGGTACTGGAGCAGGACTGTGTGTTCTGCCTGACCATTACCGCCACGCGCAGCCCGATCAACGAACACGTCAACCGCGCCAGCTTTGCCATCCTCAAGAACTACCGCAGGGTGCGCGAGGAGGCGGGTGTTGCCGGTCCCTTCATGATGCGGGTGGTCGACACGCGCAATATCTTTGCCGGCGCGGCACCAGCGATCTTTGAGGCGACCCGGCTGATCCAGGCCAATGAGACGCCGGCCGCGATCCGCGAGCGACTCACCTACATCGCCAACAACAGTTATGGCTACATGCTGCCGCGCGATCTTTACTATCTGCGCGCCCGCGCCAAGAAAAAGAACGATCGCAGCGTGAGCCTGTTCAGTGCCGTGCTCGGCTCGGCGCTGGATATCAAACCGTTGTTGCGCTGCTATCAGGGTGAAACCGGCCCGGTCGGGAAAGTGCGTGGCTTTGACCACGGCGCCGAGGCGCTGTTTGGCTACGCCGCGCAGCGGGTACGCGCCGGCCTGCTGGTGCCGATGATGTGCGTCAGCTATGGCGGCGACCTGGCGGTACTGTCAGGCCTGCCAGGCTATGCCGGCCTGCGTGCAGCCTGCGAGGAATGCGGCGTCGAGTTGATGGAAGCGCCCATGAGCATTACCGGCATGGTCAACGTGGGCGAGGGCGCCGTGACCTTGGGTTTTGCCGCCGAGGAACACGTCGCCGAGTTTTGAACGCCATGCGTTGGTGACCCGACGGCGGCCAGCTCGCGCAGCCGGGCCGAGGCCGCATTGCCCCAGGATTGATCATCCATCCCTCTTCTTATATGAGTGCAGGATCGATGGCGCCTGCCGGACCTGGCGGAGTTCGACCTCAGGGATCCGCTGAACGGATCCGGGGCACCCTCAGTAGCCGTAATTCAGAAACCCGCCATCCACCGCCAACACCTGGCCGGTGATGTAGCTGGCTGCGGGCAGGCACAGGAACGCAATCGCGGCAGCGACCTCCTCTGGCTCACCGATCCGCCTCAGCGGCGTGTGATCGAGCACTTCGTCCAGATAGTCGGGATCGGCCAGTGCCGGCTCCGAGCGCTGGGTGCGGATGTACCACGGCGCAACCGCGTTGACGCGAATCCCGTCCACTGCCCATTCGGCCGCCAGATTGCGCGTGAGCTGGTGCAGCGCCGCCTTGCTCATGCCATACGGCGAGCCGGTGCGCACATGCGTGATACCCGATACCGAACCGACATTCACGATCGCCGCATTCGGATGCTGCACCAGTTGCGGATGCGCCAGACGACACATCTCGAACGCCGAAAACAGGTTCTGCTCAAACACCATGCGATATTCGTCTTCGCGATAGTCGAGCGTGGCCTTCGGCTGGTTGCCACCGGCATTGTTGATCAGCAGCGATACCGGCGCACCCAGGTCGGCAATCCAGTCGAACACCGCCAGACGCTCCTCCGCCTCGGTCAGGTCCGCGCCGAACGCCAGGACCTCGATGCCGGCGAAGTCGTCCGTCAGCTCCACCCGTATCTGCTCGAGATAGTCCTCATCGCGCGCCACCAGCAGCAGGTCGGCGCCAAGGCCGGCCAATTCGCGGGCGACCGCATAACCAATGCCTTTGCTGGCACCGGTGATCAGGGCGGTATGACCTTCTAGTTGCCAGGCATCGGTGCGTGCGTTCATCGGTGCAGCTTAAAACGTCCGTTCCGGCACGCATAGCTCGAACGACCGTCCGTCCACGCGGTTCTTGCCTGTGCTGGTGCGTGGCAGGACACTCAACACTCCACCAGGCGGGAGAACCACCATGAAGCCGTTGCCAATCCTGCTCTGCGTCCTTGCCCTCGCTGCCTGCTCCGGCAAACCGCCGCAGCCCCGAGCCGAGCCGGCCCAGGTCGCTACCCCGTTCGACGCGTTGAAGGCGGACGAGCAACGCGCCAAAGACGTGCAGAAAGTCGTCGACAAACAAGCCGAAGAGCAGCGCAAGCAGATCGATGCGCAACAACAATAGGATGGTGTTGTCGCGCGGAGTGTCGCGCAGGTTGGGGTGAGCGCCGCGACGCCCAACACCTACCTCGGCGCCGTAG
>JBAPPP010000127.1:0-19018 GCA_049280175.1 Rhodanobacter sp. | reverse complement strand
CTTTTCTGCAACCCTCGATACATCGTCGTTCTTCACGATATGCCGCAGCACTATCGTGAATTCGTCGCCGGCATATCGCGCTACCGTGTCGGAGGCACGGATACTGCTGCACAAACGCTGCGTGACCACCCGCAAGACCTGATCGCCGGCGGCGTGACCGTGCGTGTCGTTGATCGTCTTGAAACGGTCGAGGTCGACGAACAGTACGGCGAAACACTCACCATGACGGGTCGCCTCGCGGATGATCGTGTCCAGTCGATCGTTGAACAAAAGCCGATTGGGAAGCCCGGTCAGTGCGTCGACCAGCCCCTCGGCACGTCCCTGCTCGCGTGTCCGGCTCAACTCCAGTACATGTGCAAAGCGGGCCGCGGCGCAACGCAACACCGGCTCGATAATGCCCATTTCGCCGAAGCCCTTGCGGCTGCCGGCCAGCATGGCGCCAAACGCGGTGTGGCGTTCGTCATACAGCGGTATGCCGACGAACCCAGCCAGACCCAGCTGCAGCAGCAACGGATCGATCGATGCCAATTGCCGTGCATCGGCCCGGATCAGAATGTGCTTGCCGCCCAGTACCAATTGCAATGAACTCTGCAACGACGCCGGCGGCCACGCCGGATCTTCGCCGTTCCACAACTGCAAGATCTGACTCGGCGTGTCGGGCCCATCCTGGCGCGCCGACCAGACGGCGAGGTAGTCCAGCCCCAGCTCATCAAACAGCAGCCGCCCCGCCGCGATTTGCGCATCGACGCCACTGGTCGAGGTAAAGATGCGCGACAGCAACGACAACGCAGCCTCGGCCCGCAGATCGGCCCGGTCGCTGCGAAACATCAGTGCCAGCGCATCCTGCCTGGCATGCCGTATACGCCGCACGCTGGCCTGCCCTGTGTCGACGCCTTGCGACGACTTTCGGTGGCACGGATACCAACGACGGTCGGCCTCGGCCAGCACCTGCTGGATCGTAACGCCTTCAAACCGCAGCACCTGAGCCAGCGGCAGCCCTTGCCATTGACTGGCATGCATGCGGCTATGCCTGGCCACCGTCGGACTGACTTCCAGCAATCGCCCCGTCTGTGGGTCGGCAATCAGCCATTCACCATCGCCTTCCTCGAAGACGTACCGGTAATCCTCGTGCGCGCTGCTACTGGATGTCTCTGCGGGTGCGCTGCCCTGACCCCGGGCGGTGGATGAGCGCCGCCAGCGTGCCACCAACTCGGTGCTGATCTGCGCAGCATTCAACCAGTCGACGATACCTGCAGGCAGCTCGGCAGGATTCAGCGAGGCCTCTTCGGCCAACACCGCGATCAGCGGCGTTTCGGCGCCGCCCGGCAGGCGGCGCAACTGCTCGCAACACTTTTGCGCCTGCTGTTCGTCACCGGACAACACCACCACGATCAGCTGCAGCGGCGGAAGCAGTGGGCGCCCCTCCAGCAAGATCGCTGCGTGCGGCACATCGCGTGCGCTATGAATGTGCGCATAACCAGCCTGGTCGAGCGCATCGAACAGATTGCGGCGTAACTCGCGCTGCGCAGCGATCACCAGGATGCCGGAGTTCATTCGCTTGCTTGCCTCAAAGTGTCCGGCCTCAAAGTGCCCCGCTTCAAAATGTCCACTCTCAAACCAGCCAGCGGCCGTCGCGCAGGCGCAAGCGCTGCGGCTGGCTGTCCTCAGAGCGCAGATGCGTCGCCAGCTCGCCCAGATGTTCGGCGAGCGCCGCCGGAACGTCGATCAGCACGACACGCCGCAAGTGGTCTTTCGGCGAGCGTGCCAGCTGGCGCAGCAAGGTGGCATCCATCGCCGACAACGGCAATTCCAGCCCCACCAGTAAATAGACGCCAAAATGCATGCTCTGCTGCATGTAGCGCAATGCGTTACCCAGGCGCTGACAATCCGGCACTCGTACGTGCGCGTCGCGCAGGCTGCTCAGGCCGGTGTCAGGCTGCCACAGATACACGGCCTGTCCGCTATGTCGAGCAATCGCGCGGAACTGGTTGGTCAGTTCATGCACGTCCTTGCTGTCGAGCACCACCAGACCACTGGATGCGGCCAGAATGCGCTCAAAAATCTCGGTACCGGCTTGCGGTGGAGCGGAAGCCATCGCGGAAGTCATTGCGTCCCGTCCTGCAGTGCCGGCGGTATTGCCGGTGTAGCCAGACCCGCCAACGGCTGGCGGGGTAGTTTGTCAGGGTTTGTGCGCTTGTTGCGGCGTCCATGGAACCACGGAGAGCCGATCCAACCTCCGCCCGGTCCACCACGTCGCCATCTTTGCCAAGGCCAGCCAGCCTCGACGAACCGTCTCCGAGAGGACCCCTGACCAAGCCCCGATTTCACACCTGCTTCACCTGACGGTCAAGCATCCCCGTCACATCTCGCAATCAAGGCAGCAGAACGGTATGGTTCAGACCTCCTCAACCACGCCTGCAGCCCACATGTTCGAAGGATTGCGCTTCAATCACTGGAAGACCAGCGAAGGCGACGATGGCGTTGTCGTCCTGAGTCTCGATCGAGCCAACAGCAACGTCAACGCGATTTCGCGAGCGGTGCTGGATGAGTTCGAACTAATCGTCGAGCGGTTGGCGATCGAAAAGCCAGCCGGCGTCATCATCCATTCGGCGAAGCCGTCAGGCTTCGCGGTGGGTGCCGACATCAAGGAATTCGTCGAATACGCCAAACACGAAACCGTCCACGAAAACATCACGCACGGCCAGCGCATCTATGAAGCACTGGCCCGCCTGCCCTGCCCTACGGTAGCGGCGGTGCACGGTGCGTGCATGGGTGGCGGAACCGAACTGATCCTGGCTTGTAATCAACGCATAGCCGCGGACGACGACAAGACGAAGATCGCCCTGCCTGAAGTGATGCTGGGGATCCACCCCGGCTGGGGTGGCACCGCACGCCTGCCGCGATTGATCGGTGCCATGGATGCCCTGCCCATGATGCTGACGGGCAAATCGCTTTCGGCCCGTCGCGCACTCGCGCTCGGTGTGGTCGATCGCCTGAGCCGTCCTGAGGAACTGCTGGCCGAGGCCCGCCTGCTGTTGCGTCGACCCGAGCCGCGCCCATTCGCGCGCCGCGCCAAGGCCTGGGCCAGCAATACCTGGCTGGCGCGGCAGATTATCGCGCCAATGGTGCTCAAGCAGACCGCGGCGAAGGTGCGCAAGGAACACTACCCCGCTCCGTTTGCCATGATCGACGTCTGGAAGCGTGGCGGCGGCAACATCCAGCAACGGCTGAAACTGGAAGCACATTCGGTCGCCAAGCTGGCGCAGACGCCCACCGCACAGAACCTGATCCGCATCTTTTTCCTGCAGGAACGACTGAAGGGTCAGGGTGGCGGCGACGATCCAGGCATCAAGCATGTGCATGTCGTGGGCGCCGGCGTGATGGGTGGCGATATCGCTGCGTGGGCAGCGTTCAAAGGTTTCGAGGTCACCCTGCAGGATCGCGAGATGAAATACATCCAGCCTGCACTGGATCGCGCCCGGCAGCTTTATGAGAAAAAGCTCAAGAACCCGGAGAAAGTCGAGCAGACCACACGTCGCCTGCGCGCCGATGTCGAGGGCAAGGGTGTGGCGCAAGCCGATCTGGCGATCGAGGCCATCTACGAAAACGCCGACGCCAAGCGTGAGCTGTATCAAACGATCGAACCGCAGTTCCAGGGCGATGAAATCCTCGCCAGCAACACCTCCAGCATCCCGCTGGACGAACTGCGCAAGGGCCTCACGGCGCCGCAGCGCTTTCTCGGGCTGCACTTCTTCAATCCGGTGGCGCAGATGCCATTGGTCGAGGTGGTGCGGCACGACCAACTCGACCCGGCGATCGAGAAACGCGTACTGGCGTTCTGCAAGGCGATCGGCAAGCTGCCGGTGGTGGTCAAGGGTACGCCGGGCTTCCTGGTCAACCGCATCCTGATGCCCTACCTGCTCGAAGCCATGCGCTTGTACAGCGAAGGCGTACCGGGGCCGGTGCTGGATCGCGAGGCGAAAAAATTCGGCATGCCGATGGGTCCGATCGAACTGGCGGACACCGTGGGCCTGGATGTCTGTGCCTCGGTAGGCAAGGAACTCGCGCCGTTCCTTGGACTGGAAGTACCACCGGGGCTGGACGAAAAACTCGCTGCCGGCAAGCGCGGCAAGAAGGATGGCCAGGGCATGTATGTGTGGCAGGACGGCAAGCCGGTAAAGCCCGAGGTCGACCAGCACTACGTGATGCCGCCTGATCTGCAGGAACGCATGATTCTGCCGATGGTCAACGAGGCGATCGCCTGTCTGGCCGACGGCGTGGTCGACGATGCCGACCTGCTCGACGCTGGCGTGATCTTCGGCACCGGCTTTGCGCCGTTCCGGGGCGGCCCGATCCAGTACACGCGCAGCGAAGGCGTCGACAAGATCAAACGGAAGCTGGAGCAGCTAGCTCAGCGTTATGGCGAACGTTTCAGTCCGAAAAATGGCTGGGATGATCCGCTGCTGGCGCAGAGCGACTTCTTGATCGAATAGCAGAGAAACAGGGACGAGGGGCGAGTCCCTGGTTTCACTCACCACATCAAGTCGTCGGGTACGCCATCGTCGCCCACGCCGGTGGCATTCGGATCGACCAGCAACGCCAGCTGATGTGAATCGATCTCGCGTACCCGCTCGGCGATCTCGCGACTGACCAGCAGATAGCGGCCACCTTGCTGCACGACACCCAGCTCGCCGGCGTTGAGTGCTGTCATCTGTTCGGCGTCGACATGCACCCGGCGGATCTTGCCGCCATATTCGAAATTGCGCGGCTGATCAGCCTCGGCCTTGTTGAGCGCCTTGCCGTCGAGCAGCTGCTGGATTTTAAGCTTGCGCTCGCGACGCAGGCGGGCCTGTTCGGCGGCCTCCTGCTCGAGGCGTTTGCGTTCGCTGGCTTCGGTTTGCGCGCGTATCGCATAAGCCTTGGCGAGATCCATCTCGCCTTGATCCCGACGCGGCGGCCGCGATGCATGCGATTGTTGATGGGGCTTCGCGTTCTTGTTCGCAGGCTTGCCAGCTTGCGGCGGCGGCGTGCGCTTTTGTTCGCGAACGCGGTCTTGTTGGACCCGGTCTTGTTGAACATGTTTGACGATGCCGCTCTTGAGCAGCTGATCGCGCAGGGAATCGGCCATGTGGGTGATCCGTTGTCGCAAAACTTGTGTGGGTCGGGGTCGTTGGTCAGTAGTGCGGCGGCGGCGGTTCGCTGTGCGGATCATCAGCCTGCGCAACACGCATCGATGAAAGCTCGCCGCGCAGCTCACGCAGCGAACGCTCCAGCGCGGCAATCCGCATCGACTGATCGGCATCTGCCGTCATCAGCGCCTGCACCGTGTCATCGATGAAGGTCAGCTTGACCTCCAGCTCGGCCAGCCGTTGTTCGAGGGTATCGTTCATTGCTTGATCTGCAGACTGCGGCCACGGCCGATGCCGTAGTAGGCCAAGCCCGCTTCTTCCACTGCCACCGGATCGTAAAGATTGCGACCGTCGAAGATGACCGGCTCGCGCAACGTGGCGCGGATGCGCTGGAAGTCCGCGCTGCGGAATGCTTTCCATTCGGTGACGATGGCCAGCACATCGGCGCCTTCCAGCGCGTCATAGGCGTGCTCGCACAACACCAGGTCATCGCGGTCGCCATACAACCGGTGGGTTTCCTCTCGTGCTTGCGGGTCGAACGCTCGCACCTTCGCACCGGCATTCCACAAGGCTTCCATCAGACGTCGACTGGAAGCTTCGCGCATGTCGTCAGTGTTGGGTTTGAATGCCAGACCCCACAGTGCAATCGTCTTGCCCGCCACCGAGCCGTCGAAGTGGCGCGAGATCAACTCGAACAACTTGGTCTTCTGTTGCAGGTTCACCGCCTCGACCGCCGTAAGCAGGTGTGCGTCGTAACCGTAGCTGCGCGCCGTGCGCTCAAGCGCCTGCACGTCCTTGGGGAAACACGAACCGCCGTAACCCGCGCCCGGATAAATGAAGTGGTAGCCGATCCGTGGATCCGAGCCGATGCCCTGGCGTACCAGTTCCACATCGGCACCGACCCGTTCGGCGATATTCGCGATTTCGTTCATGAAACTGATCTTGGTCGCCAGCATCGCATTGGCGGCGTACTTGGTCAGCTCGGCCGATCGCTCGTCCATCACCACCATGCGGTCGTGATTGCGATTGAATGGCGCATACAACTTGCGCAACACCGCGACGGCGCGTTCACTGGATGCGCCCACGATGATCCGATCGGGCCGCAGGCAGTCCTCCACCGCGGCGCCTTCCTTCAGAAACTCAGGGTTGGACACCACGTCGAACTCGACGCTGGCATGGCGCGCGACCAGCTCGGCCGCAACGGCCTCGCGTACGCGATCAGCGGTGCCGACCGGCACGGTCGACTTGTTCACGACCACCGCGTAGCGATCCAGATGCCGGCCAACGGTTCTGGCCACCTCCAGCACGTATTTGAGATCGGCGCTGCCGTCCTCGTCCGGCGGCGTGCCAACCGCGATGAAGATGATCTCGCCATGCGCGATCGCCGGCGCTGCATCGATGGTGAAATCGAGCTGCCCACTGGCATGGTTGCGCCTGACAATCGCCTCCAGGCCCGGCTCATAAATCGGAATCTCGCCGCGTTTCAGGCGCTCGACCTTGGCCGCATCGATATCAACGCAGACGACACGATTGCCCATTTCGGCCAGGCATGCACCGGTGACCAGGCCGACATAGCCGGTGCCGAAAATAGTGATCTTCATCATCTTGCGACGATTTCCCTGAAACGTAGCCGACTATTCTAACCGCGGACCGGCTACCACCTGACATCTGCCAGTGACCAAAAGCAAAGGGGCGCGAATGACTCCGCGCCCCTCTGGATTGTCACAACCGCAATCAACTAGGGCTTACTGACCGCCCTGACCGCCGCCTTGGGGACCGCTCGGGGCAGCGCCAGCCGGCGTCGGGCCGGTCTTGACGAGGGTCACGTCGAACACCAGCGTGGCATTCGGCTCCATCGGTGGGCGCGGCTCGGAACCATAGGCCAGCGTCGACGGAATGAACAGCTTGTAGTGGCCGCCGACCTGCATCAACTGCAGACCTTCCTTGAAGCCCGGAATGACGCCGGAGAGCGGAACCGGAGCCGGACCGGCGCCGTGCTGGGCCGAGGCATCCAGCACCTTACCCGCGACCGAGCTGAGGGTGTAGTTGATCTGCACGGTATCGCTCGGACCCGGGCGAGCGCCCGTACCCTGGCTGATCACCTGATACTGCAGGCCCGAAGCTGTCGTCTTCACGCCAGGAGCCGTCTTGTTCTTGGCCAGGAAGGCATCGCCCTCGGCCTTGTTCTTGGCGCCGAGGCGTGCCATCTCGGCCTGGTACTTGGTCTGGATCTGAGCCATGAAGGCGTCGTGCACCTGCTTGGCTTCGGCGTCAGACATGTTCGGCTTCTTGCCGGAGAGCGCTTCTGTTACCGCTTGACCTACAGCCGCAGGATCCAGCTCTTCACGCATGATCGGCGGAACCTGGGAAGCGATCTCCCAACCCACCACGTAGCTCGCCTTTGCCTTGTCGACCGTGCCCGTGCCGGCGGCGCCGGTTTTGGCAGCCTGAGCGTACACGCCCGCAGTCATGCCCAGCGCAACAGCCATCGCGGCTGCCGTCAGCGTGGGACGCAGAAAATGCTTCATTCGTAACTCCCTCGTAATTTGATGTGCCGGCATTGCCAACCGGGCCCCCCCAGTGGAGGCAGGCCCCACATTGTGGGGCGCTTGTCCAGTCTTGGCAACGATGCCGTACTACGACCGTCAGTCGACATAAAGGTTCACAAAACCGTTGATCGGACTCATCCGGGGCCGCTTCCGGGTGAATTCGGCTTGTCCAGGGTCTCCTTCAAGGCTGCCTGCAGGCGTGCATGCAGCTGCACCAAACCCCGCCACAGCGCCACCGCCAGGGCCGCGCCCAGCAAAACCAGTGACAACGCCACCCCGCGCGGCGGCAGGATCGTCGAACCGAGCACACTGACCAGCACCGCCAACGCCAGCAGGGTTGCCAAGGGAATGACCCGTGCAAGCACCTGCCGGATGGCCTGCGTATAGGAGCCGGCAAACCGCTCACGGATGCCGATCTCGGCCAGCAACATGCCCAGCGCCTCCGCCTTGCGGTAGATCGCGGTCAGTATCGGCAGGGAGAGAAAGAGCGCGCATGCCCAGATCAGCGTGTGGCGCATGTCGCGCCCGATACCGAACATCGAAAACCAGTCCCAGTTGTGCGAATTGACGTAGGCGCCAATCATGAAGAGCGTCACCACCAACAGCACATTGATCGCGATATGCCATAGCAGCCGCCGGAAAATCGCCGCCAGCGCGGCATTTTCATTGACTGGCTTGAGGTTTTCGAGCCAGCCGCTGTAGCTGGTCGCCAGCAACTGCACCGAACGCGGCGTCACGCGTCGCAAACCGTCGGCCAGTCCGTCTGCCGAGCGCGTCAGATATGGTGATGCCGCCATGCACAGTACCGATACCGCCACCGCGATCGGGTAGATGAACTTGCTGATCACGCCCAGCGAAAGCCCAAGCGTGGCAATTACGAATGAGAATTCGCCGATCTGCGCCATGCCCAGGCCCGAGCGCAACGCGGTGCGTGCATCGTGGCCGACAATGAAAATACCCAGACTGCACACCACGGTCTTGCCGACGATCACCACCGCGGCGATCAACAGCGCCGGCAAGGCATATTGCACCAGCAGCGCCGGGTCGATCTTCAGGCCGATCGCTACGAAGAACAGCGCCGCAAACATATCGCGCAGCGGCTCTACCAAGTGCAGTACGCGGCCAACGCTGCGCGATTCGGCCACCACGGCGCCCGCGAGAAAGGCGCCCAACGCCACACTGAAGCCCATCCAGACCGCGAGCAAACTGGCTCCAAAGCAGATCCCCAGCACGCTGACCAGCAGCGTTTCATCGCGGCCAAAACCGGCCACATAATCGACCAGTCGCGGCAGCAGCAGCAGACCGAGAGTCATCCCCGCGACCATGAACAGCCCCAGGTGTCCGACCAGCGTGAACGCGGTTTGGGCCTGCACTGAACCGCCAATCGCAACAGCAGTCAGCAAGGTCAGCATGACAATGGTGAGCATGTCCTCAGCGATCAGCAGGCCCACCACCAACTTGGCAAACGGCTGATGCCGCTTGCCGCCCTCGGATAGCGTGCGAGTGGCCACCATGGTCGAGGACAGCGAGATGATCGCGCCCAGAAACAGCGCATTCATACCCTTCCAGCCGAACAGTCCGCCGATGCCTACGCCGATCCACAACATCAACCCGACTTCGACCACGGCTACCAGGAGCACCCCGATGCCGACCTCACGCAGCTTGTGTACGCTGAATTCCAGCCCCAGCGTGAACATCAGCAGCACCACGCCGAGATTGGAGATGTCATCGATGGCTTGTGGATCGGCCACCAGCACACCCGGCGTATGCGGGCCAATCAGCACGCCGGCCAGGATGTAACCCAGCAGCACGGGCTGACGCAGACGCTGAAACAGGATCGTGGTGGCGCCAGCCACGATCATTACGATGGCAAGGTCGCGAATGAATCCGATTTCGTGCATGCCTTTCCAGCACCTGCTCAGCTCACCGGCAGCTTAAACGAACACTTCATCATCGGTTCGCTCGCGTGGCTCGATCAGTGGCGGCGGTGATTCTTCGCGTCGCATCCATCATCCCGATGCCGAAAAAAAGCTTGACGGATATCTGACTCGGACCTATTCTTTCGGGCTTCCAGCGGCGGGGCCATAGCTCAGCTGGGAGAGCGCCTGCATGGCATGCAGGAGGTCGGCGGTTCGATCCCGCCTGGCTCCACCAACTTACATTTGTCCCCATCGTCTAGAGGCCTAGGACATCACCCTTTCACGGTGGCGACCGGGGTTCGAATCCCCGTGGGGACGCCACTTCAACCAGGCAGCGCGGTACGGCAGTCGGGTTGGATGGCTAAAGTTGGATCGCTGGAAGTGTTGCACAGTAACTGTTGGAAAGATGGACTGTTGGAAAAATGCGGAGTGGTAGTTCAGTCGGTTAGAATGCTGGCCTGTCACGCCGGAGGTCGCGGGTTCGAGTCCCGTCCACTCCGCCACTAACTGAAAGCCCGCCTTGTGCGGGTTTTTTGTTGCCTGCTATTTGCTGGCCGCCCCGGTGGGTCTTATGCGCCGGAGCCGTCCTGCTCCAGGGTGCCGATCGAATGCCCCTGCTCGCCCAGGTACTCCAGCCAGCGCGAGAGAAAACCATTCATGCGCAAACGATGCTGAAGCACCGTGTGCGCCGGTGGAAAGGGGCCCAGCACCTGCCACAAATGCCGTCCAGGATGGCAATGCAGCGCTTCGGCCACATGCGCATCGGTGTACATGCGCAGCTGCGCCGACGGCGCCCGCTGACCGGTATGCGCGTCGACAAAATCGTAGGTAAGCTCCAGCTCCAGCGTGTACGGATGGCGCTCCTGCAGATGCAGATGCACGTTGAGCCCATCATCCACATCCGAGACATAGCGTCCTGGAGCCAGCTGCTGCGGTCCGAACAGGCGCGCCAGCCGATGATAGTTTTCCGCATACAGCCCCATCAGGAAACCGAAGCGGCCCGGCAACAAGGGGGATCGACTATCCAGAGTGGCAATCATCGGCAACACAAACTCCAAAACTCATTCAGAACATGGTCCGCTCGATACCGAAGCGGTCGAAAATCTTGCTGGCGATCTCCTCGATCGACACATGCGTCGTATTCAGGCTGGGGATGCCAGCGTGGCGCATCAACTTGTCGGCCTGCTCCAACTCCCAGCGGCATTGCTGCAAGGTGGCATACCGGCTGCCGGCACGACGCTGCTCGCGGATCTGCGCCAGCCGCTGCGCTTCGATGGTCAAACCGAACAGGCGATCGCGGTAGGGGCGAAGACGCGCAGGCAGTTCAAGTTTGTCCAGATCATCGTCGGTCAGCGGGTAATTGGCGGCGCTGACGCCGTAATGCAAGGCCATGTAGAGGCAGGTCGGCGTCTTGCCCGAACGTGACACGCCGACCAGAATCAGGTCGGCCTGCGCGTAATCCACGTCCATCCCATCATCGTGCGAGAGCGCGTAATTGGTCGCATTGATGCGCGCCTCGTACTTGTCGAAATCGACCATGCCATGCGAACGATTGACCGCGCCCGAACGCTTGGTGCCAAGTTCATCCTCCAACGGACCAATGAACGGCGCGAACACGTCCAGCATCAGCGCACCGCTGGCCGCAACGATGTCGCACAGCGCGCGCTCGGCCATCGTGTTGACCACGATCGGCCGTTCGCCGGTTTGCGCATAGCGCGTCTTGATGCGCAGCGCAGCCGCTTCGGCCTTCTGTGCGTCATCGGTGAACGGCAGCCGATGCTTGTCGAACTGCACGCCCTCGAACTGCGCCAGGATGCTGTTGCCGATCGTCTCCGCGGTAATACCAGTGGAGTCGGAGATGAAGTAAACCGTTCGTTGCATACAGGGGCCTGATCGCTGGGGTGCATCTATCAAGGGCAAGCAGCTCGCACCTTAACGCAAGCGTAAAACGCTGTCGCCGATTGACCGCCACCTGACTGGTATGCAGTTGGCACGACAAGACATCGCAATGGTCTTCTTGTGCTTCGCACCATCCACAGCGGACAATACCAGTCCTTTACAGCCCGTTTCGGGTCTGCCTGCCGCACCAGTCCGCATGCCCCTACCCACTATCTATTAAAAGCTCTTGAGGAGTCCCCCTTGAACGATCTGGTGCTTTGGCTCGACCAACTGCGCATGACTGACCTGGGTAAGGTCGGCGGCAAGAACGCCTCGCTCGGCGAGATGATAGGCAACCTTGCCAAGCTCGGTGTCTCCGTGCCCGGCGGCTTTGCCACCACCGCCGATGCGTTCCAGCAATATCTGGAAAAGAGCGGCCTGGCCAAACGCATCCAGGATCGCCTGGCCTCGCTTGACGTCGATGATGTCGACTCGCTGGTCGTGGCAGGCAAGGAAATCCGCGGCTGGATCGTCGACACCGCCCTGCCCGCCGAGCTCGAACAGGCGATCCGCGACGCCTACATCAAACTCTGCAAGGACGCCGGCGCCGAGAATATTGCCGTCGCCGTGCGCTCTTCCGCTACCGCCGAGGATCTGCCGGACGCCTCGTTCGCCGGTCAGCAGGAAACCTTCCTCAACGTCGTCGGCATCGACGACGTGCTGCACAAGGTGAAGGAAGTCTTCGCCTCGCTGTACAACGACCGCGCGATCGCCTACCGCGTGCATCAGGGTTTCAAGCACGAGGACGTGTTCCTGTCTGCTGGCGTGCAGCTGATGGTGCGCTCCGATGTGGGCGCGTCCGGCGTACTGTTCACGCTGGACACTGAATCAGGTTTCCGCGACGTGGTCTTCGTCACCGGCTCGTATGGTCTTGGCGAGATGGTCGTGCAGGGCGCGGTCAATCCCGACGAGTTCTACGTATTCAAGCCGACCTTGAACGCCGGCAAGCCCGCCGTGCTGCGTCGCAATCTCGGCGCCAAACAGCTGCGCATGGTGTATTCCAGCGCGCCGGGCGAACGCGTGCGCACCGAAGACACACCGGCCGACATGCGCAAGCGTTTCTGCATCAATGATGACGACGTGCAGGAGCTCGCGCGCCAGTCGCTGATCATCGAGAAGCATTACGGCCGCCCGATGGACATCGAGTGGGCGAAGGACGGCAACACCGGAAAACTCTATATCGTGCAGGCCCGCCCGGAGACGGTGAAGTCGCGCGCGCATGCCACCCAGCTCGAGCGCTTCAGCCTCAACGAAAAGAGCAAAGTGCTCGCTGAGGGTCGCTCGATCGGCCAGAAGATCGGTGCCGGCAAAGCGCGCGTGATCCGCTCGCTGGCCGACATGAGCAAGGTTCAGGCCGGTGACGTGCTGATCGCCGACATGACCGACCCCGACTGGGAGCCCGTGATGAAGCGCGCCTCGGCGATCGTCACCAATCGCGGCGGCCGTACCTGCCACGCGGCGATCATCGCCCGCGAACTCGGCGTGCCGGCCGTGGTCGGTACCGGCAACGGGCTGGACAAGATTCCCGACGGCGCCGACGTGACCGTATCCTGTGCCGAGGGCGACACCGGCACGATCTATGAGGGCATTCTGAAGTTCGAGAGGATCACCGCGGACCTCGGCGACATGCCCGAAGCACCGCTGAAAATCATGATGAACGTGGCGAACCCGGAGCGCGCGTTCGACTTCGGCATGCTGCCGAACGCCGGCATCGGCCTAGCCCGCCTGGAAATGATCATCGCCAGCCACATCGGCGTGCATCCGAAAGCGCTGCTGGAGTATGCGAAGCAGGACGCAGAGACCAAGGCGAAGATCGACGAGCGTATCGCTGGCTATGCCGACCCGGTGAGCTTCTACGTCGATCGCCTCGCCGAAGGCATCGCCACGATTGCCGCATCGGTCTATCCGAAGCCGGTCATCGTGCGCCTGTCGGATTTCAAGTCCAACGAATATGCCGGCCTGCTCGGCGGCTCGCGCTACGAGCCGCACGAAGAAAATCCGATGATCGGCTTCCGCGGCGCCAGCCGCTACGTCGATCCGAGTTTCTCCGAAGCGTTTGGGCTGGAATGCAAAGCCGTCAAGCACGTGCGCGAGGTAATGGGTCTGGACAACGTATGGGTGATGATCCCGTTCGTGCGCACCTTGGGTGAAGGCCGCAAGGTCATCGAAGTGCTGGCGAAGAACGGTCTCAAGCAGGGCGAGCACGACCTCAAGGTCATCATGATGTGCGAAGTGCCCTCCAATGCCCTGCTCGCCGACGAGTTCCTCGACATCTTCGACGGCTTCTCAATCGGCTCCAACGACCTGACCCAGCTCACCCTGGGCCTGGACCGCGATTCCAGCATCGTCGCAAGCCTGTTCGACGAGCGCGACCCGGCCGTGAAGAAGCTGCTGTCGATGGCGATCAAGAGCGCTCGTGCCAAGGGCAAGTACATCGGCATCTGCGGTCAGGGCCCCAGCGACCATCCGGATCTGGCCGAGTGGCTGATGGAACAGGGCATCGAATCGCTGTCGCTGAACCCCGACACCGTGGTCGATACCTGGCTGCGGCTGGCAAAGAAAAAGGCCGGCTGACCCATCCGCATGGAGACAAGCCGACCGCTCGGTATGCTTGTCTCCATTGCGCCTACCGCGTAAACTTGCCGGCTCGCGCGGACCACGCGCACCCCTCTGGAGAGGTGGCAGAGTGGTCGAATGTACCTGACTCGAAATCAGGCGTACGTGTAAGCGTACCGAGGGTTCGAATCCCTCCCTCTCCGCCAGTTGTACCAAGGCCTCGCAGCGATGCGAGGCCTTATTTTTGGCCTGCGGAAAGCGAGAGTGTGTTCGTACTTGTGGCCCAGGCGCCAGCCGACCGTTTGAATCAGGTATCTGCTCCGTACCGCACGAGAATGCGCTGACCCATGGAGTGCCATTCACTTTTATCCCATAGTTGCGAAACTCAGTCTTTGACCGGCGTCGGCCATCATGATCATCCATCCCGGTTTCATCAAAACGGGTACGACCTCGCTGCAGGATTTCCTCTTCTTCGTCCATCCCCAGGTCTTTGCGATGGGCCATCCACACCGTCCTGGTGTAGACGCACGCATGGCCCACGCGCTGCGCCGGATCGAAGGCTTCGATGCTGACCCGCAAGAACTGCGCAGCGCGCTGACGACTGCTCTCGAAGCCTGCCCTGCCCATCGCGTGCCGGTGCTTTCCGATGAAGGGCTCGCTGGCGTACCGCATCTCACGGCCACCATCGCCAAACGTCTCCATGATCATTTTCCGCAGGCGCGGATTCTTTTCACCATCCGTCGCCAGCAGGACATGATCCGCTCTTTTTACGGCCGACATGGGCGCGTGCTGGTGAATGCGCCAGCGCCATACAAGGATCGCCACGTGGGTTTCCAAGCCTGGCTCGAGCATGCCTGGCTAAACCGTCCTGACGGCGTGCTTGGCGTCGCGGACTATGCACGCACGATCGAGATCTATCGCACGCTGTTCGGTGCGGAACGCATCTCGGTTTTTCTGCTGGAAGAATGGACGGCGGACGAAACGGCATTCGCGAACCGCCTTTCGTCGGTACTGGGTGTGGATGCCGCGACCACACGGCAACTGCTGGCGCATCGCCACACGCACGGCCAGGAGACATCGCGCTATGTGCGTTACGACCGTTTGCGCAAACGCTTTCGCGTCGCTGATCGCCTGATGGCGAGCCTGCCCGCCAGCTTGCGTGCGGTGGGCAGAGGATTTCTGGCGCAAGGCGACCGGCAGCGAATTGAATATCCGCCTGGCTGGCAGGACAAGCTCAGCGAGCTGTACCGCGATGGCAACCGGCAACTGATCGAACGTTACGGCGTGGCCTTGCACGAGCACGGTTACGCGGTTTGAACGTAACCGTTCAAGTCTTCCACGCGCGCATGGCGGGATGCACAACGGCGACCGCCGTACTCCCTCCCCTGCTTGAGGATCAAAGAGCTTACACACGATTCTTTTGCGCCCATCACATCACATGGGGCATGCTGTGCCCTTGGCCACACCAGACAGCTCATGATCGAATTCGGACACGGAACGCATGTCGGCCTGCGCCGCACGCGTAATGAAGATACCTATTACGCCGACGCCTCACTCGGGCTGTTTCTGGTGGCCGACGGCATGGGCGGTCATCAGCATGGCGAAGTGGCATCGGCCCTGGTGCGTGACGCGATGGTCGACCTGGTCACGCGCGGGCACAGTTTGATCGATGCCGTGCATGGCGCCGGCGAGCGACTGCTTGCGCACACGCGCGGCAGCCTGGATGTGCTGCCGATGGGCACCACCATTGCAGCTCTCAGGCTGACCGCCGACAGCTACGAAGTGGCCTGGGTGGGCGACAGCCGGATCTACATGTGGAAGCGCGAGCTGCGACAGATCAGCCACGACCATTCGTTGGTGCAGGCACTTGTCGAAGCCGGCCAACTTGACCCGGCGAAAGCATCACACCATCCACAGCGCAACGTGCTGACGCAGGCGCTGGGCGTGACGGCAAACGAACAATTGCACATCGGCATGGCACGCGGCCCGTTGGAACCTGGCGTGGCCTTTCTGCTGTGCAGCGACGGCCTGACCGAAGGCGTCGAAGACGCATCGATCGCGCGCACGGTTGCGCGCACGGACCTGGCAGCGCAGGAGTGTGTCGATCAGCTGCTACTCAGTGCGCTCGACAGCGGTGGCGATGACAATGTCACGGTGATCATCGTACGTTGCAGCTAGGTACGCCCGTTGCGTTTTACGCCGGGCGTTACGACTCGATCAGCTGGCGCCACACGCTTTTGCCACCGGCGCTTTTGTCCAGTGCATTGAGACGCTGTTCGTGCTGCGCCAGTTCGTCATCGCTTGCACGCAAGACGCGCGGGCGCGCGCGCAAGACGATGGGCGCCGCCAGCACGGCATCGTTTTGCTCGGTCGCGCCTTCAAAACTGAGTTCAAACCCCACTTGTCCCGAGGTCATCGCAAGATAGACATCGATCAGCAGCTGGGCATCGATCAGGCCTCCGTGCAGATCGCGACGTGAGTTGTCCACCCCGAGCCGCTTGCACAGGGCATCGAGGCTGTTGCGCTGGCCGGGGTAGCGTTCGCGAGCCATCACCAGCGTGTCGAGCACGCTGCAACGATCAGCGATCCGACCGGCCCCGGTGTTCAGGCGCGATAGTTCGGCATCGAGGAATCCAACGTCGAAACTGGCGTTGTGGATGATCAGTTCAGCGCCATCGATGAAGGCCAGGAACTCGTCCACCACTTCGCCAAACCGCGGCTTGTCGAGCAGAAACTCGTCTTCGATGCCGGTGACCTGGCGTGCGCCTTCGTCGATCGCCCGATCAGGATTGAGATAGGTCTGGTAATGCCGGCCAGTCAGTCTGCGTTCGACCATTTCGACACAGGCAATTTCGATCAGTCGATGACCCTGGCGAACTTCGAGACCGGTGGTTTCCGTGTCGAGGACAACCTGCCTCATGCGCTGGCCTTCATCAGCCCGAGCTTCATCAGTTCCGCCTGTTCGCGTGCTGCCTGATCGACCCTTTCATTTTCCGCATGCCCGTTGTGGCCACGCACCCACTGCCAGCGCACTTGATGGGTACTGACCGCATCGGAGAGACGCTGCCACAGGTCCTGGTTCTTCACCGGCTTCTTGTCAGCCGTGCGCCAGCCGTTCGCGCGCCACTTCGGCACCCATTCCTCGATGCCCTGCATCACATAGCGCGAGTCAGTGGTGAGCAGCACCCGACACGGCCGCTTCAGCGCCTCAAGCGCGCCGATCGCCGCCATCAATTCCATGCGGTTGTTGGTAGTAGCCGGGTCGCCACCGGCAACCATGCGCTCGCTGCCGCTGGCACGCAACAACGCAGCCCAGCCACCCGGACCCGGGTTGCCCAGACAGGCACCGTCGGTAAATGCTTCAACTTCGCTCATCGTTACTCACAATATGGAATCGTAAAATCACAGTACCGAACTACGCCGTGTACCGGGCGACAGCTGGCCATTCGCAGGCGCCCGCAGCGGCACCGATTTGATCCGCAGCGGCGTGGCCGCGCGGTGTCGTTTGCGCGCCATCAGCACATAGCCGCCGCCCCACGCGCTGATACCTGCGGGGCCAGCCGCTGTCGTGCTGGGAAAGGTGCGGCCGACCCGTCGCACGCGTTCGATGTCCAATCCTGCCCGTTGCAAGATCTGCATCAGCCGTAACGGGAGCTGTAAAACGGGTCGTGTGCCACGCGCACGCCAGTAGAACCACGGCGCCCACCCACTGAGTGGGTGCAAGCCGGTCACTACCAGCACGCCGCCCGGAGCCAGTACACGGATGGCGTCGGCAAGCAAGGCGGACGGTTCCGGAACCACCTCCAGCGCATGTCGCAGCAATACCAGCTCGAACGCATCGTCGACAAACGGCAGCGGCTCGTCCGTTTCGGCCTGGAGATCCCCCCGGTACCTGGCGGCATCCACCCGCAGACGGGTCCAGCAGGCGAACATCGAGCGCGCCGGTGGAGTGTCGTCGGCAGCGGCGCCAACGAGCAGTGCGTGTGCGCCAAAACAACGCTGCAAGTCAGGTGCCATCACGCGCATCTGATCATCCAGCAGTCGGCGCAACGGCGCACTGGCATAGATGTCTTGATCGCGTTGAAGCATGCATTCGGTCCAGTCTGAATCTGTTGCAAGAGTGTAACGGCTGACGACAGCGACGACAGCGGGCAGCAGGTCACAGGTCGAACGGAACCACCGCACGCAGCTGAACAACCACCCGATCTGTTAACGCCTAGCTAACGAGCCGACAGCGAAGCCTCTTTATAGTCGGTGTCGCTCAACGCATGCCCTGATGGCTGCCGCGGTCGTCAATCCAACGCAACGGAGCTCATCTTGCATCTCGTACCGCTACCGGCGCTTGCCGACAACTACATCTGGTTGCTGCACGATGATGACGGCAACGCCATTGTCGTCGATCCCGGCGACGCAGCTGTAGTCGAGCACGCGCTGGCGGCGCGGCGGCTGCAATTGCGCGCGATTCTGCTGACCCACCATCATCACGATCACATCGGCGGCGTGGCCGAGCTGCGCGCTCGTCGCGACGTGCCGGTGTACGCGCCCGTCGACGAACGCATCATCGAAGCGACCGACCGCGTACGGGACGGCGAATGGGTGGAAATTGCGACGCCGCGCCTGCGCTTTCAGGTGATCGCGATTCCAGGGCATACCCTCAGCCATATTGCGTACTTCGGGAATGGCATGCTGTTGTGTGGCGACACCTTGTTCAGCCTCGGCTGCGGCAGGTTGTTCGAGGGCACGCCGGCACAGATGCTCGCCTCGCTGGACCGTCTGGCGACCTTGCCAGGAGATACCCAGGTCTGCGGCGGCCATGAATACACCGCCGCCAACGGCCGTTTTGCGATCACCATCGAACCGGACAACCCCGAGTTGCGTGCACGTCTGCGAGAGGTCGCCGCGTTGCGCGACAGCAACCTCCCTACGC
>JBAPPP010000126.1:0-2053 GCA_049280175.1 Rhodanobacter sp. | reverse complement strand
AGAAGACCCTCCGATATCGGCCTCGACACCGTGGCGTCGCCTGCGCATGCAGCGCATGTTGCCGAGCTGTTCCGCAATGACAATCGCGCGTTGATCGCCTTTCTGCGATGCAGGCTGCGCTCTCTCGCCGATGCCCAGGAGCTCGCGCAGGAGGCTTTCCTGCGTCTACTTGCGTTGAAGCATCCCCAGCACGTCGATTCGTTGCATGCCTACCTCTTCAGGATCGCAACCAACCTGGCTACTGATCGGCTGCGTACACGCAGGGTGCGTGGTGATGTGTCGGCCGAACAGCCTGCCGAAGACTTCCGCGTCAGTTCCGTTCCCGAACGACACGTATGGGGGGTCGAGCAAGTACGTGACTTGCGTCTGGCACTACGTGAACTTCCCGCAAAGACCAGTCAGGCGTTTGTGATGCATGTGCTCGAAGGCTGGGACTTTCATGTCGTTGCCCACGCCATGAAACTGAGCGATCGCATGGTGCGTTACCATGTCGCCAACGCATTGGCGCACTGTCGCGCGCGGATCGATGCGTTGGAGATGCCCTGATGGCCAGGGTGCCGGATAAAGACACGTTGTGTGAGGCGGCCATATGGTGGACGCGGCTGCGTGACCCCTGCGACATAGCCGAGGCAACGGAGCATTGGTTGAGATGGACCAAGGAAGACGAACTCAACCTCGTGGCCTTCGAATATATAGCCGAGCTTGCGAATTGGCTCGGCACGCTTGATGACATCACGCGACAGCAATGGGCAAGTGAGTTTTCGCGGCGACCGACGCCATGGCGCCGACGCATCAAGTGATCCTCTCCAACGGAACGCGAGCGAGATCAGTAGTACTAGCGAGCCAGCAGCTCTTCTCAAACATCGCGACGGCGTGGCGCACGACGTCTCTATCGTTCAGTCGACAGATTCTCTATGTCAACCGGAGTCGATGGCTTCTGAGTCAGTCCCTGACAGCTCACAGCTGGTCTGGGGGGTGTCTCACCTGCCCTTGTCCGCGCACCACGAAGCGCTCGATGGTGAGCGACTCGGCGCCCATTGGGCCGTACGCGTGCAGTCGGGTGGTCGAGATCCCAATCTCCGCACCCAGGCCCAGTTCGCCGCCATCGGAGAAGCGCGAGGACACGTTGACCATCACCACAGCGCAACGTAGCGCATGCACAAAGCGCTGCGCGGCAGCCGCATCGGTTGTGGCGATGACTTCGGTATGGTCGGAACCGTGGCGACGGATATGCGCGAGGGCATCGTCGAGATCATCGACCACGCGCACTGCGAGGATCAGGTCCAGAAACTCGGCGGCGTAATCATCCTCGCTGGCCGCAAGCATCGTTGATACCAGTTCGCGGCTGCGCTCGCACCCGCGTAGCTCTACACCACGTTTTTGCAAGGCATCGGCAGCCACCGGCAGAAATGCAGAAGCGACGTCGCGATGCACCAGCAAAGTCTCCAGCGCATTGCATACGCCGGGACGCGTAGTCTTGCCGTCGATCAACAGGTTCAACGCGAGCGCCGGATCGGCAGCGCGGTCCACATAGAGATGGCAGACGCCCTTGTAGTGCTTGATCACCGGCACGCGGGCATGTTCCACGACGAAGCGGATCAGCCCTTCGCCGCCGCGCGGAATCGCCAGATCGACAATGTCGCTGAGCTGCAGCAGTTCGATCATCGCTTCGCGGCTTAGGTCTTCGATCAGGGTGAGTGCGGCGGCTGGCACACCATGGGCTTCCAGTGCCTCGCACAAGGCCGCGGCGATCGCCGTGTTGGAATGCAGTGCCTCCGAGCCGCCGCGAAGGATCACCCCGTTGCCGGCCATCAGGCATAGCGCGGCCGCATCGGCGGTGACGTTGGGGCGTGCTTCGTAGATCATCGCGACCACGCCCAGCGGCACCCGTACGCGTTCGATCAGCAGGCCATTGGGGCGCGTCTCGCGGCGTGTCACCAAGCCGACTGGGTCAGGTAGTTGGGCCACCTCGCGCAGCGCGTTCGCGATGGTGGCGACGCGCGACGCATCCAGCCGCAGACGGTCGAGCATCGCGCCCTGCACGCCCTTGGCC
>JBAPPP010000125.1:0-22755 GCA_049280175.1 Rhodanobacter sp. | reverse complement strand
GTGCCGTCAACGTAGCCAGCGCGCCGAGCGAATGGTCGAGCAGCGTTTCCAGCCGCTCGCGCAGCAATCGCGCCAGCATCGGCGACTCACCGCCGCTGGAGATCGCGATGGTCAGCGGCGCCCGATCAACCACGGCCGGCACAGGGAAACTCGACAGCGCAGCGTCGTCTACCACGTTGACGAAGATCCGCCGCAACTCGGCGAATCCGGCGATCTGCCGATTCAGCTCGCGGTCGGAAGTCGCCGCGACCACCAGCCAGATCCGGTCGAGCCAGTCGCTCTGGAATGCATCGGCGCGATAGGCGATGCGACCCTCGTTCACCCAATGCTGCAGCTGAGGAGTCAGCTCGTCGGCGTTCACCGTGACCTGCGCCTGCGCGCCGAGCAGTGCAGCGATCTTGCGTTCAGCCACGGTGCCGCCGCCCACCACCAGAACAGCACGGTGGGTGAGGTCGGCGAACAACGGGTAGAGCTTCATGGCGTGAACCTGCGGGCATATAACGGGGGGAAAGTCACGCTACGGGGCGGCTGATCCGTACGGCAAATGATTTATGCCGTCGCGCATATGCCGCGACGTTATGAGGGTGACTCAAGGCAACAAAAACTTGACAGTTTCGGCAATTGGACGTATAGACGTCCAACTATGTGCGGCAATCATCACCACGGCATGCTCACCCGCGACGACCTCATGGCCGTCCATACCCTCATGTCTTGCACGATGCCGGTTCGTTTCATGCGATGTACCCGTGCCCCGTTCGCGTATCAATCCATTGACCCCGACCGCTCACGAGCCATCCGCCATGACGCTTACCCAGCTGCGCTACCTGATTGCCATCGCCGACTCCGGTCTCAACATCACGTTGGCCGCGGAACGCGTGCACGCCACCCAGCCGGGCCTGAGCAAGCAGCTCAGGCAGCTTGAGGACGAGCTGGGCTTCCAGTTGTTCGTGCGCAAGGGCAAGAGCCTCGATGCGGTAACCCACGCCGGCCAGCACGTACTCGAACGTGCCCGCACGATCCTCGCCGAAGCCGCCAATATCCGTTCGATCGCTGCGAATCTGCGCAACGAGGCTCGCGGCGAACTGCGCATCGCGACGACGCATACCCAGGCGCGCTTTGCATTGCCACCGGCGATCGGCGCGCTCAACCAGCGCTATCCGCAAGTCAGCGTACATCTGCAGCCCGGCCGCGACGCCGAAGTGCTGGCACAGCTGGAAGCGCGACGCGTCGATCTGGCGGTTGTCAGCAGTGCCGGCGCGCCGCCGGCCGTTGGTATCGCGCTGCCGGCTTATCGCTGGCAGCGGGTGATCCTGGCGCCGCAAGGCCATCCACTGACCAAGCGCAAAAAGCTGCCTACGCTGGACGAACTGGCCACGCTGCCGCTGGTCAGCTACGAATCATCGTTGAAGGCAGAGTCATCGCTACGCCGCGCTTTCGACGCGGCCGGGTTGCGGCCGCAGATTGCGATGACAGCCGGCGATGCCGACCTGATCAAGACCTACGTGCGAGCGGGCCTCGGCGTCGGCGTGCTAGCCGAGATGGCGGTATTGCCCAGCGACATCGATCTGCAAGTGTTGCCGGCTGACCACTTGTTCCCGCAGTGCACGACCTGGATCGTGTTGCGGCGGGAGAGCGTGCAGCGCGACTACGTGCTGGAGTTCATCAGTCAGTTCGCGCCGCACCTGGACCGCCGCGACGTCGTGCGTGCACTGGCCAGCGATCCGCCGCGTACCGAGTGGCCTGCCGTCCCGCATTGGCGGGAGCGGCAAGCGTCGTTACTCGACGTAGCCTGAGCACCCGCGTAGGAGCGCACCCTGTGCGCGATGCCTCTGTGACAGCGACGTAGGTTGGGGTGAGCGCAGCGATGCCCAACATCGGGCTGTTCAGCGGAGCAAGGCTGCTGCGTTGGGCTTCGCTACGCGCACCCCAACCTACCTCTCCCCAGCCTACTTCCAAGCTGCTTCGTCGATCAGCCCCTTGTGGCGCAACAGAGCGACGATCTGCTGCGCGAGCACCAGTGGCTCGGCCGCGTTGCCATCCAGGCGAAGCTCGGGATTTTCTGGCACCTCATACGGATCGCTGATGCCGGTGAAGTGGGTGATCTTGCCCGCGCGTGCCTGCGCATACAGGCCCTTGCGGTCGCGTGCCTCGCAGATGTCCAGCGCGGTGGCGACGTGGATCTCGACGAACGCGCCGTGCGCTTCCACCAGTGCCCGGGCCTCGCCGCGGGCATCCGCAAATGGCGCGATCGGTGCGCAGATCGCGATGCCGCCATGGCGCACGATCTCGCTGGCGACATAGCCGATTCGGGTGACGTTGGCGGCGCGATCCTCGCGTGAGAAGCCCAGTCCACGCGACAGGTGCTTGCGCACTTCGTCGCCATCGAGCACGGTGACCGGGCGGCTGGTGTGTTCCAGCAACTGTGCAATCAACGCCTGCGCGATGGTCGACTTGCCAGCGCCGGACAGGCCGGTGAAGAACAGCGCGAAGCCACGCGGCGCGTGCACCGGATGTCGATCGCGCAGGATCTTCACCACGTCTGGAAAGCTGAACCAGGCCGGGATCTCAGTGCCCTCATGCAAATGTCTGCGCAATTCGGTGCCCGAGATATCGCGCACCGTATCAGCATGCGTGACTTCGGTGGAGGGCAGGTAAGCATCGCGATTCGCCACATAGACCATCGCCGGAAACGGCACGATCTGGATGCCGAGCTCGTCCTGGTATTGCTCCAGCAGCAGCTGCGCATCGAACGGACCGTAGAACGACTGACCGCTGGAATCCTTGCCAGGACCGGCATGATCGCGCCCGACGATGAAGTGGCTGGCGCCGTAGTTCTTGCGGATGATCGCATGCCACAGCGCCTCACGCGGACCGCCCATGCGCATGGCCAGCGGCAGCAGTGACAGCTTCGCGCTGTCTTGCGGGTACTGCGGTAGCAGCGCGCGGTAGCAACGCACCCGCGTGTAGTGGTCGACGTCGCCCGGCTTGGTACGGCCCACCGACGGCTGGATCAGCAACTTCGCACCGACCTGCTGCGCGGCGCGCAGGGTCAGCTCGCGATGTGCGCGATGCATCGGATTGCGCGTCTGGAACGCGACGATGCGCGTCCAGCCGTTCTCCGCGAACCAGGCCCGCAGGCTGCGCGGCGTATCGCGCAGCTCGTCGAAGTCGTAGTGCGCTGGCGGCTGGATGCCGCGCAGGCGACCACCGAGCGCGACCGGCTGCGTGCGTTCCAGCAGTTCGGCCACACCGGGGTGCAGGCGGTCGGTGCTACCGAACACCTGCTTTGCCTCGTGCAGCCGATCCGGCCAGTAGATGTCCTGCACTTCCAGTATCGCGAGCGGAACGCCCTGACTATCACGCAACGCAACCTCGCTGCCGGGCACGAGCTTCGCCGCGAATTCCTCGCTCACGTCCAGCGTGATCGGAATCGGCCATAGCGTGCCATCGACGAGACGCAGTTCATCGACGACGCGGTCGTAGTCGTGACGTCCGAGAAAGCCCTCCAGCGGGGAGAACGCGCCGCTTAGCAACAACTCCAGATCGCATAGCTGGCGGATATTCAAGTCGACGCCCGGCAAGCTGCCGCTACGCTGCTTCAGCGCTGCGGCCTCGGTATGTGGCAGGTACAGGTCCTTCAGTACCCCGCCGTGCGGGGCGATCAGCTCGTTATCCGGAGTAAATTCCCGGTTTGCAGCAGGAACAAGTGCAGCGTGACTCATGGCGGTGTTTCCGATCGGGTGTGAACGTAGGGAAGGGCAGGCCACCGCCGTGCGACGGCCTGCGAGTCACGCGATGCCGTGCAATCCGCATTCGCGCTTGAGTCCGAAGAAGCGGGTGTCTTCCGGGTCCATCCCCGGCTCCCAGCGGCGGCTGGTGTGGGTGTCGCCAATCGACACATAGCCCTGCTCCCACAGCGGGTGATAGGGCAGGCCATGGCGCTGCAGGTACATGCCCACATCGCGATCGCTCCAGTCGGCGAGCGGATGGAATTTCCAGCGATCGCTTCTGCGTTCGACGAACGCGATGTCAGACCGACTGCGTGCCTGGCTTCGACGCAAGCCGGCGAACCAGCCACTGGCGCCGAGCTCGTCCAGAGCGCGCTGCATCGGCTCGACCTTGCGAATGCTGTTGTAACGGTCCAGGCCCTCGAGACCCTGCTCCCACAACCGGCCGTAACGTGCCTCCATCCAGCTGATGCCGATGCGTGGCCGATACACCTTGAGGTTCAGCGCAAAGCGCTCGGACAGTTCGTCGATAAAACGATAAGTCTCCGGAAACAGATAGCCGGTATCGATCAGCACCACCGGAATGTCCTTCTGCTGCCGCGTGACCAGATGCAGCGAGACCGCCGACTGTGCGCCGAAGCTCGACGACAGCACGTGCTGACCCGGAACGTGCTCAAGCGCCCAGGCCACCCGTTCCTCCGCGCCAAGTTTTGCCAGCGCTGCATTCAACGCCTTGAGCGCGCGCGGGTCGTCGGTCTTTGGCGGAAGGTCCAGCGCGCTCATGCCAGCACCTGCACGGGGATATGCCTGGAGTGAATCGGTTCGTTGCGCAGCAGGTCATTGCGCAGCAGGAAATCGCCGAAGCCCTCGCCGAGTGCGCGTTCGGCGGCATAGCGCGTGAAAAGCGGATCGAGCGCGGCGAGAATCGCGGCCTCGTCTACATTCTCGCGATAAAGGGTGTTCAGCCGCTGGCCGCTGAAGTCGGCGCCGAGCCGCAAGTCGTAGCGCCCCGGCCCGCGACCGACCAGCGCGATCTCGCCCAGGTAGGGCCGCGAGCAGCCGTTCGGGCAGCCGGACACGCGCAACAGGATCGGCGCGTCGGCTAGACCATGCTGATCGAGCAGCCCTTCAAGTTTCGGCAGCAACCCCGGCAAATAGCGCTCGCTCTCGGCCATCGCCAGCCCGCAGGTGGGCAGCGCGACGCAGGCAACCGCGTGGCGGCGGATGCCGCTCTGTTTGAGATAGCCGTCCAGACCGTGCTCGCGCACGATCGCATCGATGCGCGCGCGGTCAGCTGCGGCGACATTGGCCACGATCACGTTCTGGTTGCAGGTCATGCGGAAGTCGCCGGTGTGCACTTTCGCCAGCTCGCGCAAACCGGTGAGCCATCGGTGCGCACCGACGTCGGCGAGGCGACCGGATTCGATGTGCAAGGTGAGGTGCCAGCGCTCGTCGTGGCCTTCGACCCAGCCGTAACGGTCACCGTTGTGCTCGAAGTGATAGGCGCGTGCCGGCTCCAGCGAGAAGCCGACGCGCGATTCCAGTTCTGCCTTGAATGTATCGAGGCCACGATGATCGATCGTGTACTTCAGTCGCGCGTGCTTGCGCTCGCTGCGGTTGCCCCAGTCGCGCTGGATACGCACTACCGTTTCGGCGACGGCAAACAGTTGCTGCGGCGTCACGAAGCCGATGACGCTGGCCAGCCGTGGGTAGGTGCTCGCGTCGCCCTGCGTGGCGCCCATGCCGCCGCCGATCGCCACGTTGAAACCACGCAGCGTGCCTTCCTCGATGATCGCGATCAGGCCCAAATCCTGTGCGAACACGTCGACGTCGTTGAGGGGTGGGATCGCCAGGCCGATCTTGAATTTGCGGGGCAGGTAGGTGGCGCCGTAAAGCGGCTCCTGTTCGGCAGCGATGGGCTTCGGTTCGTTGATCGGCGCCTCGTCTTCAAGCTTGACTCCATCGAGCCAGATCTCGTGGTATGCGCGCGTCTTTGGCGCCAGATCGTCGGACAGGCGCGCGGCCCAGGCGTAAGCCTCCGCGTGCGCCGCCGATTCAATCGGGTTTGCCGTGCTCACCACGTTGCGCACCACGTCGCCGCAGGCTGCGATGGTGCCGGCCAGGGCGTGGTGGATCGCGGCGATGGTGGGCTTGAGCTTGCGCTTGATGATGCCGTGCCACTGGAACGTCTGTCGGGTCGTAATGCGCAGCGTGCCGTTCGCGTAATCCCGTGCGATCTGATCGAACACCAACCATTGCGCCGGTGTCACTACGCCGCCGGGCAAGCGCGCGCGCAGCATGAAAGCGTAGGCAGGCTCAAGTTTCTGCTGGCGACGCTCCTCGCGCAGGTCGCGATCGTCCTGCAGGTAGCTGCCGTGAAACTTCAGCACCTTGTTGTCGTCGTCGCTGATCGCGCCGGTGACCGGATCGACCAGGCCCTCGGCAATCGTGCCGCGCAGGTAGTTGCTGTCGGCCTTGATGCGTTCGAAATCGGAGAGTGTCGTTGTCATGTCAGTAGACGTCACGGGCGTAGCGGCCCTGCTGCAGGAGTTCGTTGAGCCAGGCTTTTGCGTCGTCGGGCGACTGCTTGCCGTGGGTGGTGATCACGTCGACCAGGGCCGCGTGCACGTCCTTCGCCATATGCGCGGAATCGCCGCAGACGTAGAGATGCGCGCCGTTCTGCAACCACGCGTACAGCTCAGCGCCCTGTTCGCGCAGGCGATCCTGCACGTAGGTCTTGTGGGATTGGTCGCGCGAAAACGCCAGGTCGAGACGATGCAGCGCGCCGTGCTTCAACGCCGCCTGCCACTCGGTCTGATAGAGGAAGTCCTGCGCAAAATGGCGGTTGCCGAAAAACAGCCAGTTGCGGCCGCTCGCGCCACTTTCCTGCCGCTCCTGCACGAATGCGCGGAACGGCGCGACGCCAGTGCCGGGTCCGATCATGATGATGTCGCGGGTACTTTCGGCTGGCAGGCGGAAGCGCTCGTTTGACTCGATGAACACCGGCACCTTGGCGTCCTCGTCAGCCGCCGACAGGAACGCCGATGCCGCGCCCCAGTGCAGGCTGCCGTGTGCCTCGTAGTCGACGACCGCCACGGTCAGGTGCACCTCGTCGCCCACCAGCTTCGGACTGGATGCGATCGAATACAGGCGTGGGGCCAGCGGGCGCAATGCGGCGACGAGTGCCTCGGGTTGCCATGCCGCCGGATAGCGACGCAGCAGATCGATCGGCTGGTCACTGGCCAGCAGTGCCGCGAAGTCCGCCGCGTGCTCTGGTCGCAGCACGCGCGCCAGCTCAGCGTGCTCGCTGGTGCCAGCCAGCGCCGCGATGAAGCTGCGATTGAGTCGGGTGATTTCGCGCTCGCGGGTGAGCCACTGCGTCAGCGTCAGCGTCCGACCGTCGTGGGTCACTTGCAATGCGCCGTCGAGTTTCAGCGCCGCCAGCCATTGCTCAACCAGCACTGATGGGTTGCTCGGCCAGACGCCAAGCGCATCGCCCGGTGCGTATTGCAGTCCCGAGCCTGCCAGCGATAGCTCGACGTGTCGCACGTCGCGCTCGTTGTCGCGCGCCACGATGCGCTGGTTCGCCAGTACGGTCGCCGCAAACGGCCGCTCACGCGAATAGGTGGAGCGCTTCGACACGGCGTGCAGCGGCGTGACACGCGCGGCTGGTGCGATGTTCTTCAGCACGTCGCGGGCCCGTTCCAGCGCTGTCTCCAGCCACGGTTTGGCGACTGCCTCCACATCGACATCCGTTTCGCCGAACGGCGCGAAACGGGTGCCGCCCAGTTCGGCCAGTCGCGCATCGAGCTGGCGACCGATCACGCAGAACTGCGGGTAGCTCGAGTCGCCGAGGCCAAGCACGGCGAACTGCAGTGATGGCAGCTTCGGCGCCCGCTTGCCGGCAACGAACTCCACGAAGCCGCGCGCATCATCCGGCGGCTCGCCTTCGCCTTGCGTGCTGATCACCACGGCGAGGTAGCGTTCCTGCGCCAGCTCTCGCTGCGGGTAGGCATCGGCACGTACCAGGCGTACCGGTAGCCCCGCGGCCTCGCTGCGCTCGGCCAGTTGCTCGGCGATGCGCTTCGCATTGCCGGTCTGGCTGCCGTAGACGATCGTGAGGCGCTCGCCGATAGCCTTGGCCGACACTGGCTCGGCTACCTGGCCACTGCCTTGCGATCGTGCCTGCGTCGCGATCCATGCCGCCACCCAGTACAGCTCGGCGGGCTGCAGCCCCTCGACAAGCCGGGCCAGCAAGGCACTCTTGTCGGCATTTAACGGGGCAGGCAGGAATTCAGGAACAACGACGGCGTTCACGCACTTGTCCTTTGGACGTCTAGACTTCTTGGCGTCCGAAATTAATCTTTACTTAACGCCATGTGAAAGGACGTATCGGTATGTGCATATGCCAAGGCCTTATTTCCTCGGGCCGGGCTCGCTGCCAATACTCGATCCACTGCCCGCATTGCGATCGTCATGGCGCCCCTCCCCGAATTCCTCACCTTCGCCGCCGTCGGCGCGTTCGCCCAGCTGGTCGACGGCGCACTGGGTATGGCCTATGGCGTCGTCTCGGCCGCGATGCTGCTGGGGCTTGGCTTGCCTCCCGCGCTGGCCAGCGCCAGCGTTCACTACGCGGAAACCTTCACTTGCGGTGCCTCGGGTATCAGCCACCTATTCGCCGGCAACGTCCGCCGTCGACTTTTCTGGAGCCTGGTGATACCCGGCGTGATCGGTGCGGTGATCGGCGCCTACGTCGTCAGCCATGTGCCCGCGGCGTGGATGCGGCTGGTGCTCACCCCCTATCTGTTCGGCACCGGAATCTTTCTGCTGTTGCGCCATCTCCACGGCGGCGATCGTCCCAGCGTCGACGCTCCACGCAGTCCACTGCCGTTGGGGTTGGTCGCGGGTTTCGCCGATGCCATGGGTGGCGGCGGCTGGAGCGCACTTACCGTGACCACGCTGGTTGCCCGCGGCGCCAAGCCGCGCATCGTCGTTGGCACCGTGCACCTGGCCAAGTGCGTGGTGAGTGCGGCCGCCAGCATCAGCTTTCTGCTGCACATGGGTGCGCCCCACGGCACGGCCGTGCTGGGGCTCATCACCGGTGGCGTGACTGTTGCACCGCTCGGTGCGTTGTTCGCACGCAGGGTATCGCCGCGCACGGCGACGTTGCTGGCAGCGACCGCGGTACTGGTGCTGGGCCTGAACAATGTGGTGAAGGCGTTCCACTGAAGTTCCTTCGCCCATCGCGTGCGGCGAGCGATGGGTCCGGGGCGATCAGGCCTGCCAGACCCAGCGTCCTTCGGCTGTCGCATCGCCCGCCTGCTCGCCCAGGGCGAATACGATGGCGTTGCGCGGCGCCACCCGAAGTTCGGCGCCGCTTTGAAGACCCAGCATGGCCACGTCCTCGCCGGCCACATCCGCTTCCAGCGTCTGGTCAATCGAAGGAACATAGAGTTCCAGATGGGCCACGCTACCAGCCAGGTAGACATGCCGCAGCCGGGCCATCCATCCTCGCTCGCTGTCAGTGCTGACCAGCGACAGATGCTCCGGGCGGACGTAGGCGACCACGTTCGCACGACGCCCACCCCACGGATCTCCTTCGAACACCCAGTCGCCCGCGCTCAGGCGATGATTGGCGTACGTCAACGGAATCTTGTTCATCTTGCCGATGAACTCGCAGACGAATGGTGTGGCCGGTTGCTGATAGATCACTTCCGGCGAACCGACCTGTTCAATCCGGCCACGATTCATGACCGCGATGCGATCGGCGAGCTCCAGGGCTTCTTCCTGATCGTGTGTGACGAATACCGTGGTGAGCTGCAGATCCTCATGCAGTTCACGCAACCAGCGACGCAACGTGACCCTGACCTGCGCATCCAGCGCACCGAACGGCTCATCGAGCAAAAGCAGGTCAGGCTCGACCGCCAGTGCACGTGCCAAGGCCACCCGTTGGCGCTGGCCACCAGAGAGCTGCGAGGGATAGCGATGACCGTGGTCATCCAGTTGCACGCGTTTCAGCAACTGCTGCACGCGTTCGGCGATCTGTGCGCGCGACGGCCGCGCTTTGCGCGATCGAACGCGCAACCCGAAGGCCACGTTTTCCGCCACCGTGAGGTGCCGAAACAGTGCGTAGTGCTGGAATACCAGCCCGACCTTGCGCTTGTGTGCCTGCGCCGCCAGGAAATCGTGGCCATCCAGCTGCACGGTTCCGGCATCCGGATAGTCCAGCCCCGCCAGAATTCGCAGCAGGGTGGTCTTGCCCGATCCGGATGGTCCGAGCAGGGCGAGAAATTCGCCGGGTGCGATGACCAGGCTGACATCATTCAGCGCGGGATAGTCGGTGAAACGGCGGCTCAGATGGGAGAGTTCCAAAGTCATCGGTGGTCTCAATATCCCTTTCAATGGCCGCCGGGTGCGTGAGCGGCGATCTCGTCACCGTATCGCCATTCCAGCAGTGCCTTGATCGCCAACGTCGCCAGCGCCAGCAACGCGAGCAACGTCGCCACGGCGAACGCGCCGACGTAGTTGTACTCGTTGTAGAGCATCTCCACTTCCAGCGGCATGGTCGTGGTCAGGCCGCGGATATGCCCGGACACGACCGACACAGCGCCAAATTCGCCCATGGCGCGTGCGTTGCACAGCAGCACGCCATACAGCAGCGCCCAACGGATATTCGGCAAGGTCACCCGGAAGAACATCTGCCAGCCGCCGGCTCCCAGCACGCGGGCTGCTTCCTCTTCTTCGCAGCCCTGCGACTGCATCAGGGGGATCAGTTCACGCGCAACGAACGGCAGCGTGATGAAGATGGTTGCGAGTACCAGACCAGGCACTGCAAAAATAATTTTGACGTCATGGTCCTCAAGCCAGTGACCGAACCATCCTTGCGCGCCGAACAACAGCACATAGACCAGACCGGAAATCACCGGTGAAACCGAAAATGGCAGATCGATGAAGGCACCAAGCAGCGCCTTGCCGCGGAACTCGAAGCGCGCCATCGCCCAGGCCGCGGCCACGCCGAACACGACATTCAATGGCACGGAAATCGCTGCCACCAGCAGGGTCAGGCGGATGGCCATCAGCGCCTCGCGTTGCCCAATCGCCGATAGATAGGCGTGCAGGCCCTGCCGCAAGGCTTCCACAAAGACCACGGCCAGCGGCAGCGCCAGAAAAATCGTCAGGAAGGCCGTGGCCGCAAGCACCAGCAGCACGTGACCGATCCGCCGCGACCAGTGCGGTCGCCGTCTTGGTGCGTTCATTGAAGTTGCTCCGCCCAGCGACCGCTCCAGCGCTGCAGCACGGCGATCAGAATCAGCAACGCAAACGAGGCGATGAGCATGACCGTACCCAGTGCAGCGGCGCCCGCGTAGTCGAATTCCTCAAGCTTCTCCACGATGAGTAGTGGTGCGATCTCCGAGCGCATGGGAATGTTGCCGGCGATGAAGATCACCGAGCCGTATTCGCCGACCGCTCTGGCCAGCGCCAGCGCGAAACCGGTCAGTAGCGTCGGCACAAGCATGGGGAGAATGACGCGGAAAAAGGTCTGTGCGTGGCTGGCGCCCAGGCTCTCGGCGGCTTCCTCCACATCGCGATCCAGTGATTCCAATACCGGTTGAAGCGTACGCACTACAAACGGAAAGCCGACAAAGACCATCGCGAGAATCACGCCTGGCGGCGCATAGGCAATCTGGATGCCGGCTTGTTTGAGCCAGTGGCCCAACCAGCCGTTGGGCGCATAGAGCGCGGTCAGCGCGATGCCAGCGACGGCCGTGGGCAGCGCGAACGGCAGATCGACAAGAGCATCGAACAAGCGGCGTCCGGGGAATCGGTAACGTACGAGGACCCAAGCCACCAGCAGGCCGAAGCAGAGATTGATGATGGCCGCCAGAATGGCGCCGCCGAAACTGAGTTTGAGGGCGGCCAGGGTGCGCGGTGAGCTCAGCAGGTGCAGCATGCCGGCCACACCGATGCCGGACGCTTTCCAGGCCAGTGCCACCAGCGGCAGCAGCACGATCAAACCCAGATACGTCAGCGCGTATCCGAGGCTGAGCCCAAAACCGGGCAGGATGCGTCGACGCATGACGACCTTCAGTGCCCGGGGCCGATCTGGTCAAAGATGGCGCCATCGGCAAAGAACTTCGCCTGCGCCTGACGCCAGTCACCGAATACATCGTTGATGGTGAAGGTGTTGACCTTGGGAAACTGCGCGGCGTATTGGGCCGACACTGCCGGCAAGCGTGGCCGATAGAAGTTCTTCGCTTCGATAGCCTGACCCTGTGGCGAGTAGAGAAACTTTACGTAGGCTTCCGCGACGGCGCGTGTCTCGTGCTTGTCGACATTCTTGTCGACCACGGCAACCGGTGGTTCGGCAAGAATGCTGATGGAGGGCACGACGATGTCGAACTTATCTTTGCCGAGCTCACGTTGGGCCAGCAGGGCCTCGCTTTCCCAGCCCACCAGCACGTCGCCGACGCCTCGCTGCGCGAAGGTGTTTGTAGCACCTCGGGCGCCCGCATCGAGTACCGGCACGTGCTGGTAGAGCGCCTGCACGTAGGCCCTCGCTTTCGCCTCGTTGCCGCCGGGCTGCTTGAGCGCATAGCCCCACGCAGCGAGGAAATTCCAGCGAGCGCCGCCGGAGGTCTTCGGGTTGGGCGTGATTACCTGAATATTCGGCTTGATCAGGTCGGGCCAGTTCTTGATGCCCTTCGGATTGCCCTTGCGCACCAGGAAAACGATGGTGGACGTATACGGCGAAGCATTGTCCGGCAGGCGCTTCTGCCAATCCCTGGCGACCAAGCCGTGGTCCGCTACAGCATCGATGTCATAGGCCAGCGCGAGCGTAACGACATCGGCAGGCAGCCCATCGACAACGGAGCGTGCCTGTTTGCCGGAGCCGCCGTGCGACATGTTGATCGTCACGGTATCTGCGTGCTGTGCCTTCCACTGAGCGACAAATGCGGTGTTGATATCGCGGTATAGCTCGCGAGTGGGATCGTAAGAGACGTTCAACAGCGTGACGTCCTTGGCGGACACCGCTGCGACGAATAATCCGCTCAGCAGGGCAAGCATCAACAGGAACTTCTTCATAGCCGTCTCCATCTGCCAGGTAGAGGGGTCAGCCTAGCCATCACCGCGTTTAGCGCGAAATGGCCAAAATCCATTTGCTTATGTCCGGTTTCGACAACATCTCATTTGGACGTCTTTACAACTTGGCGTCCAAATGCACTCTGAGCTACGCATGAAAAAGTATTTGTTGGTATATCCATATGTCAACGCTTCATTTTTCCCGTTGCGCTGCGCATGCCCAAACTGAATTCACCTCAGAGCGATTACTTGGGATTCAAAATGACTGGTCTTGGAACCATCCTGTTCGCAGGCTTGCTGCTGACGCAGGTCGTTCACGCCGACGACAACACGTACGTCAATACGCCGTATATCGGCCTGCGTTATCGCGACAGTACACTGCATCAGGACAACATGGCGGATACCGGGCATGCGCATACGCTACGCCTTCAACTGGGTTATCTGTGGGCTTTGACGCCGCATCTTGCCGCGTATGCCGAGGGCACCAAGGTGTCGTCGCTGTTCGGCCGGCAATATAACGACAATACCGGCCGACGCACGCCCTACCCAGCTGAACCCGATCCACCGTCGACCGAACTCAGTAGCGCCTGGCTGGGTTACGACAACGGCCAAGCCGGGATCCGCGTCGGTCGGCAATATCTGAACATTGACGACAGGCGCTTCTTCAGCACCAACTTCTGGCGGCAGAATCCGCAATCGTTTGACGGCGTCACCACTTACCTGAAACTGGGCAGCGGCACCACGCTGAGCGCGGACTGGATCAACCAGGTCAACCGCACCGTGGGAGAGGACTTCTTCGACGTCAACCAGCGTCGCTGGAAGCTCGACGGAAAGTTGCTGCACCTGGACCAGGTGCTGCCGCTGGGCACGTTGACCGCGTACGGCTACTTCGTGAAGAACCTGACCGTTGCCGCCGATTCCGTGCGTACCGAGGGTGCGCGTTGGACCGGTAGTGAGTCGTTGCTGGGCGACCGGACCAAGCTGACCTGGACGTTGGAGGGGGCGCAGCAATACAACTACGCCAACAATCCGCAGCGCTTCAGTCTGCCCTATCACCTGTTCGAGCTCAGCTACGGGTTGCCCTATCTGGCGGCACGCGCAGGTCAGGAGTCCCTGGGCGGCAACGGCCACACGGCATTCAACATTGCTTACGGTTCGGGTCACAGCTTCGATGGCTGGGTCGGCGTCTTCAGCATTCCGCCGCATGGTCTGGTCGATACCTATGGTGGATTGCACGGCGGGTTGCCGTGGCACGACCTGGCCTGGCAACTGACCTACCACGACTTCCAGCCCGCCACCGGTGCCGGCGCACGCTACGGCGACGAGATCGACTTCGGCGTACGCGCGAGCCTCACCGCACGCCTCAGCTTGGAACTGCAATACGGCGATTACCGCGCGGACAGCTTCACCGTGAGCCAGCGCAAGCTGTGGCTGCTGGCCGAATACCGCTATGGCAAGCAGACGATGTAACCGCAGCTGACCCCAGATGCCGTTTTCAGAAGGAGCGTTCGCCGCGCACCCAGACATTACGCACGATGGGTAAACCATCGATCGCACGCATGCGCACCACGTCAGCGCGATAACCGGGCTTGAGTTGGCCGCGGTCGCTGAGGCCAAGCACCTTTGCGGGATTGCTTGCAACGGTGGCAACGGCGCGCGGCAGGGACCAGCCAGCCTGGGTGTGCAGCATGAAGGCACCATGCAGCAGACTGGCGGGCACATAGTCGGAAGACAGCAGGTCCAGACGATCGGCCTGGGCCAGTTCCAGCGCGGCGACGTTGCCCGAGTGCGAGCCGCCGCGTACCACGTTGGGCGCGCCCATGACCGTGGCCAGGCCGTGCTTGCGTGCCGCTTCGGCGGCTTCGTGGGTGGTGGGGAACTCCGAGATGGTCACGCCGATGCGATGCGCATACTCTACCTGTTCGGTATCGGTATCGTCATGGCTGGCCAACACGATATCCCTACCTTGCGCCATCGATAGCACAGCGCTTTCATGACGCTTGCTGTAAGTGGCTTGCTGATCGGTACGGCGGGTCACCACGTCGTTGAACTCGTCCTCCGTCCAGCTCATGTGATTCTTGCTGTAATACTTGCGGTACTGCTGGATGTCGCGGTATTGGCGCTGGCCGGGGGTGTGATCCATCAACGACAGCAGGCGCACGCTGCTGTGATTTATCAGTGGCTCCAGTGCCTTGAGCAGGCGCGGGTAGGCCAGTTCGCAGCGCAGGTGAATCCAGTGATCGGCGCGCAACGCGCCGCTGGCCTGGCCGGCGAGGATGGCATCGTAGGTGCCGCGCAGCGTTTCGATGCGTACGCTTTCCTCTTCCAGGTCGCCCACCGACAATGCATCGAACACCGTCGTGATGCCGGCGGCGACGACTTGCGCATCATGCGTAAGGACCGCCGGAAGCGCTGGCCAGAGCACGCCGGCGCGTGGCATCAGGTGTTTCTCCAGATTATCGGTATGCAGTTCGATCAGGCCGGGAATCACATAGTCGCCATCGCAATCGATGGCGCCGGGTGCCTGCGTCGATCCTTCATCGACGAGTCGGATAAAGCCGTTTCGGGCAATCAAGGTGCCGTGTATGACGCGATCGTCAAGCACGATGCGGGCGTTGGTCAGGACGAAATCATTCATGAGGAGGCCGATGAGTTGAGATCAGGTGGGCTGGAAAGGGCGCATCGGAAACAGACGGGTGGCGACGCGATCGCGCATGTCCTCGTCGTGAAAGATGCCAAGTACGGCGGCGCCCGCGGCGCGCGCTTCTCCCAGCAGTTCGGCGACAACGGCGCGGTTGTCGGCATCGAGCGATGCGGTGGGCTCGTCCAGCAAAAGCAGCGGACGCGACACGATCAAGCCGCGGGCAATGTTCACTCGCTGCTGTTCGCCGCCGGAGAAGGTGCCAGGCGGCAGTGGCCACAGTCGCTCGGGAACATTCAGCCGGTGCAGCAGCGTGCTGGCACGTAGCCGGGCTTCCTGCGTGGACAAGCCTGCTTCGAGCAGCGGTTCGGCAACAATGTCCAGCGCTGGTACGCGCGGGATCACCCGCAGAAACTGGCTGACGTAGCCGAGCGTGTGCCGCCGCACCTCGAGCACTTGATGCGGAGTGGCCTCGGCCAGATCGAGCCAGTCACCAGCGTGACGCACGCGGACCACGCCGCGGCTCGCTTGATAATTCGCGTAGATCACCCGCAGCAAGCTGCTCTTGCCCACGCCGGATGGGCCTGCCAGCACGACGCATTCGCCGGCATGCAGGGTCAGTTCAACATCATCGAGGACATCGAGGCGGGCACCATGCTGGTGATGCAGTTCAAACGATTTGCCGAGGCCATGAAGTTGCAGCATGGCCCTCGCGGGCGCGAGATCGGAAGCGGTCATGTGGTCAGCACCGAGGAAACGAGCAATTGGGTATAGGGGTGCTGCGGATCATCGAGAATCTGATCGGTAAGCCCGGTTTCGACCACGCGGCCGCCCTGCATCACCATCGTGCGTGCAGCCAGCAGGCGTGCCACAGCGAGATCGTGGGTGACCATCACGGCAGCGAGCCCGAGCTCATTCACCAGCCGGCGCAGCAGATCGAGAATGCGTGCCTGCACCGATACATCCAGGCCGGCAGTTGGCTCGTCCATGAACACCAGCCGCGGCTGGGTGACCAGGGTACGGGCGATCTGCAGGCGCTGTTGCATGCCGCCGGAGAAAGACGTCGGCGCATCGTCGATGCGCGACGGATCGATCTCCACCCGTTCCAGCCAGCCGCGGGCGATATCGCGCAGCTGACCGTAATTGCGCATGCCCAACGCCATCAGCCGTTCGGCGACGTTGGCACCCGCACTGACGTTGAGGCGCAGCCCATCGCGAGGGTTCTGCGTAACGAAACCCCATTCCTCACGGGCCAGACGACGACGGTCGGCCTCGCTCAGTTCATCCAGCTCCAGCCAGGCGCCATCGCGTTGGTGGTAGCGCACCGAACCCGCGCTTGCAGCGAGTTGTGCCGCGGCAGTTTTCAGCAAGGTCGATTTGCCCGAGCCCGATTCGCCGACGATGCACAGCAGTTCGCCCGGGTGCAGGTCGAAGCTGACGTCCTGACAACCGATCCGTTGGCCGTAGTGATGGCTCAGACCGCGTACTTGCAGCAAGGCGCTCATGCGGCTTGCCCCGCGCGGCGCTGGCCGCAGTAGTCCGTGTCGGAGCAGACGAACATGCGTGAGCCGTGATCGTCGACGATGACTTCGTCGAGATAGCTTTCGTCCGATCCACACAGTTCGCACTGGTGTTCCCAGCGCTGGATCTCGAACGGGTGATCCTCAAAGGCGAGACTTTCGACCCGCGTATAGGGCGGAATCGCATACAGCCGTTTCTCACGGCCCGCACCGAACAGCATCAATGCCGGCGAATGATCCAGTTTGGGATTATCGAACTTCGGAATCGGCGACGGCGAAGTGAGAAAGCGGCCGTCGACCAGCACCGGGTAGTCGTAACTGGTGGCGATATGCCCGTACTGGGCGATGTCTTCATACAACTTCACGTGCATCAATCCGTAGTCAGCCAGCGCATGCAAGGTGCGGGTTTCCGCTTCGCGTGGCTCGAGTGTGCGCAGGGGCTCCGGCTCGGGCACCTGGAACACCAGGATCTGATCTTCCCGCAGCGGTGTTTCAGGAATGCGATGGCGGGTCTGGATCACACTCGCCTCGGTCGTACGCTCGGTGGTCGTCACCCCGGCTACGCGGGCGAAAAAGCGACGGATATTCACCGCGTTCGTCGTGTCGTCGGCGCCCTGGTCGATCACCTTCAGCACGTCATCGGGTCCCAGCAACGCAGCGGTGAGCTGGATACCGCCAGTACCCCAACCGTAGGGCAGCGGCATCTCGCGGCTGCCGAACGGCACCTGATAGCCGGGAATCGCCACCGCCTTGAGCAGGGCGCGGCGCAACATGCGCTTGGTGTTCTCGTCGAGGAAGGCGAAGTTGTAGTTCGACGTCATGACGAGGTCTCCTGCGTGGTGACTTCCTCATTCCTGGCATGCTGTGCACTCAACGTGCGCAGCAGCGACAGCTCAGCCTGGAAGTCCACGTAATGCGGCAATTTCAGGTGCTGCACAAAGCCGGACGCTTCCACGCTGTCCGAATGCGACAACACGAATTCATGGTTTTGTGCCGGCGCGTACGCGGATTCACCGAGTTCGTCGCAACGGAGTGTGCGGTCGACCAGCGCCATCGACATCGCCTTGCGCTCGCCTTCGCCCATGCACAGGCCGTAGCCGCGTGTGAACTGCGGTGGCAAACCGTTGCCGCCATGAAACTGGTTGATCATCTGGCACTCGGTCAGGGTGATCGAGCCGATCTCGATGGTGAAACCAAGCTCCTCCGGGCAAATCAGCACGTCGACCTCACCCATGCGGATTTCACCCGCGAAGGGATGGGTTTCGGCATAGCCACGCTGGGTGGAATAGGCCAGGCCCAACAGAAAGCCCTCGTCACCACGCGCAAGGTTCTGCAGCCGCGTGGCGCGATCGGCCGGAAACATCAGCGGCTCGCGGGTAAGATCGGTGGGTTCAGGATCGCTGCCCGCATCGATGCGTTCGATCAAGGCCTCGGCATCCAGCAGATCGAGCACCCGCGGCATCGTATCGGGCAGCGGCTCGGAAGCCTCGATGGGCTCACCCGGTGCCGCTGCTTCGAACTCGAGCAAGCGCTGGGTGTAGTCATAGGTAGGGCCGAGGACCTGGCCGCCGGGCACGTCCTTGAAGGTGCCGGAAACACGACGGTGCACGCGCATCGCATTGGTATCCAGCGGCTGGGTGTAGCCAAAGCGGGGCAGCGTGGTGCGATAGGCGCGCAGCAAAAAAATGGCCTCAAGCATGTCGCCGGCGGCTTGGCGGATCGCCATCGCAGCGAGCTCCTCGTCGTACAACGAGCCTTCCTGCATGACGCGGGCAACGCCGAGGCGCAACTGCTGGCGAATCTGATCCAACGTCAACTCGGGTGTGGCCAGATCGCCACGACGCGCTTCGGCGAGCAATTGCAGCGAGCGGGTAATGGCCTGCTCGCCGCCTTTAACGGCAACGTACATTCAATCCTCCAAAACGCGGGTCGTACGTGGCAGCGCGACCATGCGCTCCCCACAGATAAAGATCAGGTCAACACCGAGCGGCAGTTGCGCGCTCATCGCGGCACGTTGTTGCCAGAACTCGGCCGGCAAACCTTCGATCGCCAGCTGTTCCTCGTCGCGGATGCCGGGGCCCGCGAAGCGCTTGCCGGCGTTGTCGTGGAAGCCATCGACTTGCACGATCAGGCTGGCCGAACGATCCGGGTAGCGCAGTTCGCCATGGGCAAGCCGGGACAACGCCGGCATCGAGGACGGTTCGGTGATCAGTGCGAAATCCGCATCGGCCGGCTCCTGCACCAGCCGCACGCCGGCGTGGAAGCGCAGGTGCGATGCCACCGCATCATTGGGCTGTTGCAGCCAAAGTGCCGTGTCGGCATCACATAAAGTCAGTAAGACGGCCATGGTTGCCGGCAAGATCGGGGCAGGTGCCGCGGCCGGCACGGGTACGACGCGGGGAGCGGCCGGGCGGGCCATCGCCTGCAGCAGCTCGCGAAAGTTGCGCTGGCTATCGAATACAGGGTGGGCGAACGCGGCAAGCATCATTCGCCCCGCACCACGGTGAAGAACTCCACCTTGCTCGCCGCGGCCTTTCGGCTGGCGCTGGCGCGACGTTGATGCAGGGACTGGCGCAAGGGCTCCAATACCTGGGTGCGCAAATGCGGGTGCTGTTCGGCGTCCTGCATCAACGCGTCGGCGCACGCTGCCAGTTCGGCGTGACGCCCGTTACTGCCACGCACCCAGGCGTGGCCGATGCGTTCGCCAATCTGCACGCTACAGCGGGTCACGCTGACCTCGCCGAGATTGAACTGCGGACCGGTGCCGCCAATTCGGCCCCGCAACATGTAAAGGCCGGTCTGCGGCGGTCGCAGCCAGGTGGTGGCCGTGGCCGGGGGCGCATACGGTGCCATGGCCTGGGCCAGCTCGGCTGGCTCGGCCTGCGCCAGCAATGACATCCACTGCGCGCGCGCCAGGTGAGGGGAGGTGTCCATGCGTATTCCTTTGCTTGTAACAAATGTCTAGTTATCTAGACAGACCGGGTCATACCGACTCGTTGCAGTGCATTCCAGCAGGCCAGCGTGCCGCTGCCATGACGGTGAATAGACAGGCGGGTGAAGTGGTATGAGCGAAATAGAGCGCGGACGTGGTGTGGCGCTATGGAGCCAGATAGGCGACATCCTTGCCGACGACATCCTCAAAGGACGCTTGCAGCAGGGCCAGATGCTGCCCTCTGCACAGGAGTTGGCTACCCGTTTCGAGGTCAACCGGCACACCGTGCGTCGAGCGATGGCGACGCTGGAGCAGCGCAATCTGGTGCGTACGGAACAAGGGCGCGGCACGTTTGTGCAAGAGCAGGCGCTGGACTACGCCATCAGCCGGCGCACCCGCTTCAACCAGAACATGCGCAACCTCAATGTCGACACTGACACCGAGATCCTGGAAGACGCTCGCGAGATACCGCCAACGCAGGTGGCCGAAGCGCTGGGTCTGGGGCGCAACGAGTACGTGTATCGCATCGAAACGATGAGCCGGGCCGACGGCCATATCGTCGACCACAGCACGGCGTACTTTCCAGCGGCACGCTTTCCCGGCTTGCCGGCGATCTATCGGCGCACGCAGTCCGTCACCCAGACGCTGAACGAGTTCGGCATCACCGACTATGTGCGCAAACACACCCGTGTCTCGGCGCGCCTGCCGGATGCCCACACGGCGCGGCTGATGAAACAGCCAGCCAACCGCCCCGTGCTGCATGTGCAATCGATCAATGCGGACCCGCGCGGCGTGCCGGTGCAATATGGCATCACGCGCTTTTCGGGTGACTGGGTGCAGCTCGTGCTGATGGCGGGTGATTGATGCGCTACGCGATTTATTTCTGCCCCACCAGCGACACCGCGCTGGGGCGCCTGGGCGATGACTGGCTGGCGGCATCGATGGATGTGCCGGAGCTGCCAGGCATCAGCACAGAACGAAGAAATGCATTGCTGGTCAAAGTGCGTCGCTACGGCTGGCATGCGACGATCCGCGCCCCGTTCACGCCGGCGGACCATGTCACCTATGACGATGTGCGTCGAGCCGTCACCTCGGTGGCACACGCTTGCGCTTCGTTTGAATTGCCATTGCACATCCATCGGCTGGCCGGCTTTCTCGCGCTGCGCCCATGCGTTGACGGCACGGAACCGAAGCAGCTGGCTGCAACCAGCCTGAAGGCATTGATGCCCCTGTGTGCCCCTCTGTCGAAAGAAGTGCTGGATCGTCGCAGCGTCGGTCTCGATGCGGACGAAGTCAGCCTGCTGCAGCGCTATGGCTATCCCCATGTACTGGACCGCTACCGTTTTCACCTGACTTTGTCCGCGCCCGCCACCGAGCCCGAAGAACAGGCCATGCGCCAATGGTGGGCGCCGCGTGTGGCCGAGCTTCCCCCGACGCAGGTGGATGCCCTGTCGATCTGTCGCGAAGCTGCGCCAGGCGGCGCGTTCGAGTTGCTTGAAAGGATTCCATTATGCGCACCGACATGGAGTACACCTCGTGAGTGAAGGACGCTTGTACTACGTGATGGGGCCATCAGGTGCGGGCAAGGACAGCGTGATTGGCTGGGTGCGCGCCTATGGCGTTTCACATGATGTGCTTTGCGCACACCGCTACATCACCCGACCGGCGGATGCGGGCGGCGAAAATCATGTAGCGCTAAGTGAGGCAGAGTTTGTATCGCGTGCGCATCGCGGCCTGTTCGCGCTGACCTGGCGAGCGCATGGCCTGCATTACGGCATTGGCCGCGAAATCGAGTACTGGCTGGAGCGCGGCGTCAAGGTGTTGGTGAATGGTTCGCGCGAAGCCTATCTGCAGGCGCTCGAACGCTACCCTGCGCTGCAGGCGGTACTGATCACTGCCAGTCGAGAGACCATGGCCACGCGTCTGACTTCACGCGGACGGGAAACCAGCGAGGATATCGCCGCCCGGCTTGCTCGTAGCGATGACTATCAGGTGCCGACAGGCGCCATGGTGATCCACAACGACGGCGAGCTCGCTGAAGCCGGCACGGCGTTGCTGGGTGCGATCACGCAATCTCACCGAGTCGACAGGATATCGTCGCCCAGCAAGTCCTGACGATGGCTGGTCACTCGTGCGGGTATCGCAGCTTTCACTCTTGCGATGCAACGGGTCAGGCGAGCGTCGGCATCGCAACGGGAATATCGACATGCCGGGCCTTGGCCTTGAAATAGAACGCCGAGGCGAGGGTGATCAGCATGCCAATGCTCGATAGGGCGACCACGGCACTGGCGTAAAACGCTGACCACGACAGATGCATGCCACCGAATTCCTTGAACAGAATGATGGCGACGCTGCCCATGTATCCACTGGCGTCCGAGATATACATGATAAAGCCGACGTTGCCGCCGACCCGGAACGTCGCCAGCAAGCGTTCGAAAAACGTGCAGTTGTATGGCACGTAAGCGAGATAGAGTCCAAAGCCGCTGCCGCCGACCCACCATACCGGGTCGATCACCCCACGACTGTGTAGCCAGGTGGCAAGCACCGCGAGGGCAAAACCGCTGAAGATCATCACATGGTTCAGCATCAACGCCTTGAAGTTGTCACGCACCAGCATCGTGCAGGCGGTGATCAGCAGCACGGCGATGGCGATCGGCACTTCGGTCTGGGTGAACACGGCGGCACTGTTGCCAAGGCCGAGGTCGGCCCAGATCTCGGCCGCAAAATTGTCCCGAAAATCGCGCATGATCGTCAGTGCGACATAGGCCATCGCGATCATGACCACACCTGGTAGAAAGCGGGCCAGGAACGCGCTGCGACTGCGCGCGTCCATCGGCATGCGCGCGCTGCGCG
>JBAPPP010000124.1:0-22447 GCA_049280175.1 Rhodanobacter sp. | reverse complement strand
GCCTCGGAGTGGCCGTAAAACACCGGCACGCGTACCGCCGTGGGATTCACCTGGATCGACTCGTCTTCGAGGATTTTGCGCGTTTCCCACACCAGCTTCATCTCTTCTTTCGTATAGCCGTTCGGTTGAAATTCGTCGATATGAGGAATCACATTGAACGCGATCTGCACGGGAAATTTCTTGCCCGGCTCCACGCTTTGGAAGTTCAGCAGCGCCGCCGTCTGCTTGCCGAGCTCCTCCATGCCAAGGCGTCCGGCGCCGGATACCGACTGGTAGGTCGCGACATTGATTCGTTCGATCTGCACCGCGCGATGGATCGGTGCCAGCGCCACCAGCATCTGCATGGTCGAGCAGTTCGGGTTGGCGATGATGCCGCGGCGGGTGTAGTCGGCAATCGCGTGCGGATTGACCTCGCTGATGACCAGCGGCACGTCGTCCTGATAGCGGAACTCCGAGGTATTGTCGATCACCACCGCGCCGGCTGCCGCCGCACGTGGCGCATGCTCCTTGCTGACCGAACCGCCGGCTGAAAAGAACGCGATGTCCACGCCCGTGAAGTCGTAGGTATCCAGCAGCTGCACGGTGATCTGCTGGCCGCCAAATTCGATTTTCCCGCCAGCCGAACGCTCGCTGGCAAGAGGCACCAGTTCGCTGACCGGAAAGTCGCGCTCGGCGAGGATCGCCAGCAAGGCCTCACCCACCGCACCGGTTGCGCCAACCATGGCGACTTTGTAGCTGCTCTTCTTGCTCATGGATGCTGTTCTTTGCTCAGGGGTTGGAGGCCGGGCTGGCCGCAGCCAGCACCGTCGGATTGAGGATCGTTGGTGGCCGCCCGGCGTGCGGACCATGGCCGAAAAACGCCATGACATTGTCCACTGCCAGCGCCGTCATCGCACGTCGTGCATCGTGACTCGCACTGGCGATATGCGGGCTGAGCAACACATTGTCCAGTGCAAGCAAGGCCGGATGCACGTTCGGCTCGCCCTCGAACACATCCAGCGCGGCCGCGGCAAGATCGCCACGGGCCAGCGCCGCCGCCAGTGCTGCGTCGTCCACGATGCCGCCGCGGGCGACATTCACCAGCACGGCTGTGCGCCTCATCAGCGCCAGTTCGGATGCGCCGATCGCATGATGGTTTTCTGCCGTCAGGGGCACCACCAACACCAGAAAATCGGATTCGCGCAGCAGCGCCAGCTTGTCGACGTAGTGGGCATTGCATTCACGCTCCACCGACTCCGGCAGCGCGGAGCGATTGTGGTAGATGACCGGCATGCCGAAGCCCGTCGCCCGGCGAGCGACCGCCTGACCGATGCGGCCCATACCCAGAATGCCGAGCGTGCGACCACGCACATCCATGCCGAGCCATTGCGTAAATTTCGTGACCTTCCATTCACCGGCGCGCAACCAGCGCTCGGCGGCGCCCACCTGCCGCGCCGCCCCAAGCAGCAGCGCCCAGGTGTAATCGGCCACGCTTTCATTGAGCACATCGGCCGTGTTCGAGGCTGCAATCCCGGCCGCCGTCAGCGCGTCCAGGTCGAGGTTGTCGTAGCCGACGCTGAGGTTGGCAACAATGCGCAGCCGCTCCGCGCCGGCGATTTCCGCTGCGCCGATGCGCTCCTTGAGGCCGACAATGGCGGCATCCTGACCCGCCAGCTTTGCGGCCAGCTCAGACGGCGAGAACTTGATCTCTTCCGGCTCGCCAGTCACCTCGAAGTGTTCGTCGAGACGGGCGACGATGTCGGGAAAGGTGGGCCGTGAAACCCAGACTTTCGGTCGATCAGCCATCGACTGTTTCCTGCCTGTCAGACCGCCAAGGAATCAGCGGCTCGACCGCCCCCACATCGCCGCACTGCGCGCGATGGCGCAGCGCGTGATCGATCAGCACCAGCGCAACCATCGCTTCGGCAATCGGGGTGGCGCGGATGCCGACGCAGGGATCGTGCCGACCCTTGGTCACCACCTCGGCCGGTTCGCCCGCCAGGTTCACGCTATGGCCGGGGATAAGGATGCTTGAGGTGGGCTTGAGCACGATCGAAGCCGTCACCGGCTGACCACTGCTGATGCCGCCGAGAATGCCGCCGGCGTGATTGGACGTAAAGCCGTCCATGCTCATTTCGTCGCGATGCTGACTGCCGCGCTGGGTGATCGCAGCGAAGCCGTCGCCGATTTCCACACCTTTGACCGCATTGATCGACATCAATGCGCTGGCGAGATCGCCATCGAGCTTGCCGTAGATCGGTTCACCCCACCCGGCGGGCACGCCATCGGCAACCACGTTGACGCGGGCGCCAACCGAATCGCCGGATTTGCGCAAGGCGTTGATATGGGCTTCCAGTGCTGGCACCTGCTCCGCATCCGGCCAGAAGAACGGATTCTGCTCCACCGCATCCCAATTGAATGCCGCCGGCGTGATGTCGCCGATCTGGGCCAGATAGCCGCGCACGCGCACGCCATAGCGTTTGGCCAGCCACTTCTTGGCGATCACGGCCGCGGCCACCCGCATGGTGGTTTCGCGTGCCGAGGAGCGCCCGCCACCTCGCGGGTCGCGGATACCGTACTTCTGCCAATAGGTGTAATCGGCATGACCAGGGCGGAAGGTCGACGCGATGTCGCCGTAGTCCTTGCTGCGCTGATCCGTGTTGCGGATTAGCAGCGCGATCGGCGTGCCGGTGGTCTTGCCCTCGTAGACGCCGGAGAGGATTTCCACGTCATCCGCCTCGTGCCGCTGCGAGGTGAAGCGACTGCGGCCGGTGGCACGACGATCCAGGTCCTGGCGAAACTCTTCCTCGCTGATCGGCAGCCCTGGCGGACATCCGTCGATCACACAACCGATCGCCGGCCCGTGGCTTTCGCCAAACGTGGTGACGGTGAAAAGCTTGCCGAAGGAGTTGCTGGACATGGGTATGGACGTCTGAAGGATCCGTCACAGCTTAACCGCGATAGCTGGGTGTGGTGTGACTCTAAGCTGCCCGTGCGATGGCGGCCGCGTGAATCGCGTCGGCGTGTTCGACCAGATCGCGCTTCTCGAGTGCGAACACACCCATCGCGCCGACCTTGAACTCGATCCACACAAACGGCACCTGCGGCAGCAACGCAGCCAGCGCGTGCTCGCTTTCGCCAACTTCAATGACCAGCAGACCATCGTCGCTGAGGTACTCAGCAGCCTCGTCGAGCATACGCAGGCACAAGTCCAATCCGTCCTTGCCCGAGGTCAGGCCGAGCTTCGGCTCATGCCGGTATTCGCCGGGCAGCGCGACGTACTCGTCTTCAGTGACGTAGGGCGGGTTGGAGACGATCAGGTCGTAGCGGCGACCTTTCACACCGCTGAACAGATCCGACTTGATCGCCTCGACCCTGCCTTCGACATGCTGGAACACGATGTTTTCGCGCGCCAGTGCAAGTGCGTCGTCGCTGATATCGGCGATGTCGACCTTCCACTCCGGGTTGTACTCGGCCAACGCGATGCCGATGCAGCCGGAGCCCGTGCACAGATCCAGCGCACGCTCGATCTGGCGCTCGTCCAGCCACGGCGAGAAGCCTGATTCGATCAGCTCGGCGATCGGCGAGCGCGGCACCAGTGCCCGGCGGTCGCTCTTGAACTTGAGTCCGGCGAACCAGGTTTCACCGACCAGGTAGGCCACCGGCAGACGCTCGGTGATCCGGCGCTTGATCAGGATCAGCAAGCGCTCGCGCTCCTCCGACGTGAGCTTGCCGACGCCATAGGCTGGCGGCAGATCCGGCGGCAGGTGCAGACTGGCCAGCACCAAGTGGGTAGCCTCGTCGATCGGGTTGTCGTGGCTGTGCCCGAACGTGAGCCCGGCGGCCGAGAAGCGACTTGCACCATAACGGATGAAGTCGATGATGGTGGCGAGTTCGGCGGTCACGGTGATCCTCAGCGGGCAAGTCACAAAGACGAACAGTATAAAGCCAGTGACCGTACTGATTGGCTCAGAGTGGCGTCGGCTCTTTATACTGGGCGGATGACATTCAACGTATTGCTGCAATATCTACTGCCCCACCGCGCCCTGTCCCGGGTCGTTTACTGGGCTACCCGCTGGACATTCGCGCCTTGGAAGAACTGGTTGATCGGCACCATCGTGCGCAACTACCAGGTCAACATGGCCGAGGCGGCGCAGCCTGATGCGATGGCCTATCAGCACTTCAATGCGTTTTTCACGCGCAAGCTGCGCGCCGATGCGCGCCGCGCGGATGGCGACCCTGCGGCCCTGCTGAGCCCAGCCGATGGGCGCATCAGCCAGGCGGGCCCGATCGTCGATGGCCGGATCTTTCAGGCCAAGGGGCAGGAATACACGGCGACCGAACTGCTCGGTGGCGATGAGGCCGCCGCTGCGCCGTACCGCAATGGCCGTTTCGTCACCGTCTATTTATCTCCACGTGATTACCACCGCGTGCACATGCCGCTGGCCGGGCGCCTGAAGGAAACCGTGCACGTGCCGGGCCGGATCTTCAGCGTGGCGCCGTTCGCGGTCGAGGCGATCCCACGCCTGTTCGCCCGCAACGAGCGGCTGGTCTGCCATTTCGAGGGCGAGCACGGACCGTTCGTGGTGGTGATGGTTGGCGCGATCCTGGTCTCGTCGGTGGCCACCGTCTGGGACGGCCTGGTGATTCCGCCGTATGCCTCGGCCATTCGCCGCAAATCGTTCGAGGGCCAAAACATCACGTTGGCACGCTTCGCGGAAATGGCTCGCTTCAACATGGGCTCGACCGTGATCATGTTGCTGCCCGAAGGGATGGCCACGCTGGACGCCCTGCAACCGCAGCAGGCAGTGCAAGTTGGACAACGGCTCGGTCACCGTTGACCCGCTCCGGCAACGGACGGACTGACGCAAAACGTCATTTTGTGACGCTCTAGGCGCAATCGCCGTACTGGCTTCGCTACGCTCGTGTCTTCGCTACGTGCCTAGTACTGCCTGATTCCAGCGCCCGGGGGAACCGATGCAACTATTCACTCCATTCATCGCCATGATGCGTGCCCGCCAGCTTGGGCGGCAGTTTCGCGAGATCGAGCGCAGCATCCGGGCGCTGCCCAAGCGCACCCGTACGCGACTGAGCGCGCTGACCCTTCGTGAAATCGGCCAAGCCTCGCGTAGTGACTTCCCGCATCTGTATGGCACCGCGCCGGAAGCGCGTTACCTGCCCTGGGGCCAAGGCACCGAGGCTGGCTACGAACGCGCCCGCTCGGACAACCCGGAAGTGGCGCTGCGCGGTATCGCGCTATGGCTCGCGGTGGCGTATCACGAGACGAAAAACTCCCCGCATGCCAGCTTGCAGCCGCAGCACCGTCAATTGATGCAGCTGCTGCGCGAACTGAAAGAAATCCACGGCAACAACAACAACAGTACTGTCGAAAGCTGGATGCAGACCAGCGCAGTCGCCTGACGCTGGCCGCTTCCTGTTGGCAGGCTGACTATTGGCAGACGGGCAGTTTCAGCGTCTGTCCAACGCTGATGTGCTGGCGCTTCAGGCCATTCATGTCCGCCACTTCCTGCACGCTCGAACAGCGCAGCTTGCGCACAATGCTTTCCAGCGTGTCGCCGCGACGAACCTTGTAGCTGCGCTCCGCCCGCGGCGCCGGTGCACGCACTGGCGGCGGAGCCACCACCGGCACCGCCGCGGTATGCAGATCGTTGGCGAGAATCGGCCACGGACCATCCACACAGCGCGACGCATAGGGCTGCTCGAGTTGCTTTGGTAGCTGCAGTCGGGTACCCATCGGCTGTTGCACCTGCGGATCGAGCCGCGGGTTGAGGTTACGCAAGGTGCGGAACCAGCCATCGGTCATTCCGCCAGCGGACCCCAGGCACACGGTGAGTTCGGACAGTGAAGCGGACCGCTTCAACGTGATCAGGCCCGGCACGCCATCCATCTTCGGAAATCTCAGGTTGTAACTTTCCGGATGCAGGAACAGCCATGCCGCCGCCAGCACGGACGGGACATAGTCGCGGGTTTCCTGCGACAACTGGTTATAGATGCGCGGATCGTAAAAACTCACCGAGGTGTCGCCACCGACCAGGCGACGCATCTGGCCTTCGCCGCCGTTGTAGGCGGCAATGGTCAGCTCGAGGTTGTTGTTGAACACCCCCAGCTGTTCATTGATGTAGTCAGCATTGGCACGCGCCGACGCTGCCGGGTCGAAGCGCATGTCGAAGCCGTCGTCGGTGCTCAGCCCGAAACGCAGACCGGTGGCGTACATGAACTGCAACGGGCCGGCGGCACCCGAGCGCGACACGGCATGCACCTTGCCGCCTGACTCCTTCGCCATCATGCCGAACAGCAAAGCCTCAGGCAGATCGGCCTTCTCGTACGCCGGCCACATCTGGTAACGCAGGTACTGATAGTTGACGTAGGCGTCCATCAGCTGCGGTCTCCACTGGGTCAGCCACATTTCCAGCGCGGCCTTCACCGGCCCATTCATGGCGATCAGCTCGGACAGCTTCTGCCCATGCAGCAAGGTCACGCTGCGTTGCGCCTCCGGCAGGCTGGCGGCACCGGTCTTGCCGGTGGGTAGCGCGGCCTGAGACGAATCGATATCGCTGTCCAGATCCTGGGCACCGCCGAAATCACCGTCCTTCAGTCGCAGCAGATGGTCAAACACCGAGAAGAACCGCTGCGGGTCGCAGCCTGGCGTATTGCCACATTGCGCCGCAGCTTGCTTCAGCCGATCGAGCGATTGGGTCAGCGTGAGCTGCGAGGCTTGCAGATTGCCCTCGCGCGACTGCTGCAGGGCGGTCTCGTAACCCTGACTGGCCACATCGAGCTGACCGTAAAGCGCATTGACCTGGGGCGATGGCTTGACGGCGGCGCTGCTGGCGCAGGCGGCGAGCATGCCCAACGCCATGGCGAGCGGCGCCAGGCGCAAGGGGCGGACAACGGAACGCAACAACATCACAGGCTTCATCCGCGGAAAACGTTCACCATAGCCCGCGCAGCGCTCTGACTCAACGCCCGCCAGCTTCCACGCGACAACATGACGGCTGACCGTCCTCGCTACAATCGACCGATCACCACTCAACCGATCACCAACGAACGGAACGCCATGACTGAGATCCTGATCGGCCGGAAGATACAACGCCGCTTGCACCTCCGCCGCTCCTTCAACAAGCGCTGAGCGGACCTTGCCCACCCATGTCTAGAATCGAACTGATCGATACCGGGCAACCGCTGTCACAGCAGTTGCTCGGCGCGCTCCGTTACCCGTTGATCGGCGCGGCATTGCCTGCGTTGGTGGCGTTCACCCTGGTGCATTACCTGGCGCTGCTGCCGCTCGCTGGCTGGTTCATCGAGCTGGGGATCTGGGCGGCCACTTACGTGTATGCGCTGGAGTGCCTGCGGCATACCGCCGACGGCTATGCGCTGCCACCGGAATTTGCCGAGCCCGGCCACGGCGGCTGGGCGCTGGTGGCGATCCTGCTGTGGTCCACCGTGCTGACCCTGCTGGTGAAGCTGAGCTTCGGCGGCGGCACCTGGATCATCACGTTGCTGATGGTGGTCAGCCTCCCGGCCATCGCCATGTCGCTGGCACTCGATGGCAGCGTCGGTCACGCGTTGAATCCGCTGACCTGGGTGAGCGTGATGGCGCGTTTCGGCATGCCCTATCTGTGGTTGATCGGGGTGCAGCTGCTGATTGCGCTGGTCGTCGGGATCGCTCAGGTAGCATTCGAGTCCAGCTTGCCGCGCATCATTTCGTTACCGCTGTTCTACCTGGCCGCCAACTACGCCACCCTCTTCAACTTTCATCTGATGGGCCGGCTGATCCACCAGCGTCACGAACACTTCGGCTTGCAGCCGCAGGCGCATAGGCTGGTCCGGGAAATTCACCAGGACGCCGACCAGAACCTGCTCGATGAAGTGGCGGCGCTCGCGCCCGAACAGCCGCGTGCCGCGCTCGATTTGCTAGTGCCACGCCTGCGTGACAGCGCCGCACCAGCGCCGCTGCACATGGCCTATCGTCAACTACTGCAGCGGCAGGGCCTCAAGGATGCCCTGCTGGTCCACGGACAAATCTGGATGGCCGCACTGATCGCGCAGGGCGAGTCGCGTCGTGCGCTGGGCGTGCTGCAGGAGTGTTGCGGCATCGACGCCGAATTCATCCCCGACAATCCGCGCACTTGCGGCGAACTGGCCGACCTGGCCGCGCGCCTCGGCATGCACCGGATTGCCCTGAAACTCTGTCTTGGCTATCTCGCCCATTGGCCGAGGGACACGCAGGTTCCGCATTGCGGTCTGCTGGCTGCACGGCTATTGGGCGAACAGCCCGAACAGCACGCCGAAGCCGCGGCCTTGCTGGAGCAGTTGGCCGCGACATGGCCCGATCATCCACTGCATGCCGAAATCGACATTCAGCGACAACGACTGGCGAATCCCGCATGAGCCGCTGGCGTGCGCCCTCCCCCAGTTCCACCGCGATCATTACCCGCGAGGGGTTCGAGCGACTCAAGGCCGAGCTCGATCACCTGTGGCATACCTTGCGACCGGAAGTGGTGAAGGCACTTGCCGCCGCCGCCGCCGAGGGTGATCGCTCGGAAAACGCCGAGTACATCTATCGCAAGAAGCAGCTCGGCGAAATCGATCGTCGCGCGCGCTATCTCAGCAAGCGCATCCCGGACCTGAAGGTCGCAGAAGGCGCACCGAGCGATCGCCGACTGGTGTTCTTCGGCGCGCGCATCGAACTGGAGAATGTGGACAGCGGCGAGATCCTGCACTACCGCATCGTCGGCCCCGACGAGACCGACGCGAAACTCGGCTGGATCAGCATTGATTCGCCATTGGCGCGAGCCGCGCTGAAGAAACGCGCCGACGATGAGTTCAATGCCGAACTGCCGGGCGGTCGTACGACCTTCGTCATCATCGACGTGAGCTACGCCGACACCTGACATGCAGGAGTCGGCGGCGCCCGGCCTTACTTACTGCTGCGGAGCGCCACTCTGCATCAGCGCCTGGATCTGGGCCTGGTGCGCTTCAATGAAAGTGACGTTGGCCTGGTTCACCTTGGTCTGATCGATCTGGCTGGCCAGCTCCGGCTGGCTCTTGGACTGCTCCACCATCGCTGCGTTCATCAGCGCGATGTTCGCCAGCAGGAACTCGCGCGGAGTGAAGCCATAGCGCTTGATCAGTGGGGAAATGCGCGGATCACCGCTGACCGCCTGTATCGCCAGGTCATCGAGAGTGTGCACCTTGGTCGGATCAGCGGGCTGCTGCTGCGGCTTGATCCCCTCCTTGCGCGCTTCCTTGGTCGCGGCGATCAGACGATTGAACACATCATCGTTGAGGTTGTAATTGTGGATGGCCTCCTGATCGGCTACCGGCAACGCAGCCATGCCTTGTGCCTGTGCCCACAGCGGCACCAGCAGCAATACAAGCGCGAGCAAGCTCTTTGGCAGTTGATGCATTAAACCGAACAATCCGACACGACGGGGCATATTCATCGTTATTCCTAGGCATAAAGTGGATCGTTCAGCCTAATGGAATCGTTGCCTGGAAAAGTTAGGCGATAGTGAAACCACTCCCCGACAAATATGAGTTGGCGGGGCGCGTCCACTGCCGGCCAGACACATTTCATCAACCAGACCAAAGCGCCCAGTGTTCATTTGAAAATGCGGCTCTCGACGAGGACGGCCGCATGGCCGTCTTCGCGTTGCCGCTAGCAACACGGCGCACCGGAGGCAGGTCGAATCCGCGATCGACAGGGGCAACGATCCGCGAGGGTTTGCCCACGTCGACGTCGTCGACGGATGGTCGCTGCGAGGCCGCCCCTCGCAATCTAAGACTTTTCTTATGGATAGCGGGATATCGACTCCCTACGCTTTTGCAGGCCACTTGTTTCCTTTCCTTGGTGGCACAGCAACCCATGCAAGGCGGTTGATTCCGCCGAGGACTTCTTCATGCTCGACTTCAAAAGCATTCTTGATGCGCTGAACGCCGCCCAGGCCGTAGGTGACGTTCAACAAGCTCCGCAATACCCCCCCGACCAGGAACGCAACCTGTGCGCGGGAACCTTACTGACACTGAACTCGTGCTGTGAGCCACGCACATTGGCGCTCGGAGTTGGCCCGCATGTGGCAGCTGCGACGCTTCAATCAGCGTGGGACATCTCGGGGACCGAAGAGCTGCGTACGACCATCCAGGTGCTGCTGAATGAGGGTCAGCATCTGGGCATGGACCCCGTCATCGCCGAGATTCATGACATAGCGAAGGATGGCGCCAGTGATGCGGACCTTCATCAGCTCCTGGTGGAGGCATTTGGCGAAGACGATGCCGACGCGCTTCGAGTCGCAGAAATGAGCATCGTGGAAAGTGTCGGCCTAAAAGATCCGCACCTCACCGCCATGCACGATATTCATTGCGCCATCAGCTCGCTTCGCGCCTGGGATCTAGAGCGCGCGGCCTTCAACGCCCGCATGGGCTTCGAGGCCGGCTACATCGACGAGAACGAGGCGCTGGAAATACTTCAGCAGAGTCGCGAACTCGCTGAGTCCACGTACGACAGCTGGCGCAGCTACGGCATCGCGTTCGTGCTGGGTCGCGTTATCGGATACAGCAGCGATTGCGATTTCATTATCGGTGAGCTCGGCGAACAGCTGAGCATGCCTAACTCCGTGTACTCCATCTACCCCTTGGGCGCCTCATCCGCGCTCATCAAATAAGGCACATCACCATGCATATCTTCAAAAAACGGCACATTTCCGCCCTGCTCATGTCTGGCGCCGTTGCCATCGCACTAAGTGCCTGCGGCGGCCAGCAGACCGCTGCCCAAGCGTGCACCACGATCAACGTTGCCGGCGCGACGCTGCTACCTGATCTGCATTCCGCCGCCATGAGTACGTCGTCTGACCCGGCCGGCACGCTGAAAAAATTTCAGGCCATGTCCGACAGCTTCCGCGATGCGACGAAGTCGGTCACCAATGTCAAGGCAAAGGCCGCCGTGGACACGCTGAACAAGGATCTCGACAGCATAGTCACCATCGTGAAGGACATTGATGCGGCCGGCAAATCCGGAAAGTCGCAAGACGATCTGCACCAGATGGTGGTGGACCGCCTGCAGCCGGTATTTAACACCTTCCAGGAAGACTGGAACAACCAGCTTGGCGCCGCTTGCAGCGCCCCATAGAAGGATGCTGCTCAGGTGCCGGCTCATGAGACCAGCATCTGACTAGCGTCAAGGTTTTGCGCCGCCCGGAAGTCATCTCGACGGGTGGCGCCATTTTCCTATTCGCAGTGATCACGCCAGTATCTGGGACACCAAGGCCTGCTGCGCCAGGGCGCACGCCCTCACCAACCCAAGCAGACAGAACCGCTTGAGACAAAGCATGAAGTTAAGTCCATGACATCCATAACCCGGGAAGAAAAGGCCGCACTGCTTGGGCAGATGATTGCCATGCAGGTGAGCATTCGGGCGCTGGTCGCTTCAAACCCTGGGCTCGAAGATTTCAAACTGCTACTCCCGGTAGCACGCGAGGAGGCACTGGGTTTTCTCGAGTACCAAGCCAGGGACCCGAAGTACGTCGCCGACTTCGCCAACGTCTCGCTTCATCTGGACCACCTGCTCTACATCCTGACTTCGGGCTTGTTCGGAGAGCGGCCCGGTGCGCCGATTTGAATTCGTATAAGGCGCATAGCTGCTCGTGCCGGCCGAGCTTAAGCATATCGCGCCGTACAAGCCCAATATCGCAGCGCAGCGATGCCTTGTGCCTGCGCACACAGCGACACCAGCACGAACGCCAGCAGGGTTTTGACAGGTGACCCATGAAGCCAAACAGCCCGACACGAGCGGGGTGGCGTAATACAGAAATGTTGCGCGAGTTACGCGACGATGAAACAGCCTCCGACACGACAAGCTCGCGGCAGAACTACCGTACCGCCCTTGCCGGCAGCGGAACGCCGTCGGATGAAAAGATCACTACTCTGGCAGGAAGGACGACCCTCGGAGAGGGCCGTCCGGGTCAATCTTCATTGACCACTAATGGGCGGGCATATACGTCAGGTCCGCACTGTAACTGTCGACATGCGACGAGTCGCTCTGAATGGAATCATTGAGTGACTTGCGCAGCGAGTCGGCAGTCGGTTTGCCATAGGCATTTTCGACCATCTTCCATACTGTCGGATTGGGATCCGCGCCGAAGTCCGCCCAGTTCTTCGCGGGAATCAACAGAATGAAATCCGGTGCATCTTCACCACTGTCCTGCACTTCCCCAAACATATAGTGCGCGGGCCAATGGGTTTTCTCCGCCGCCGCGGCGATTTGCTTGGCCACATTCGTGAACGCCTCGAGCGCCTCGTGGCCTTGCTTGAGCTTGAAGAATCTGACCTCCAGGAGTGGAGATGTCAGCGCCATGTCGCCGGACATATGACTGAGTTCGGGCCTCTGCACCATGAATGCACTCGTCTCGCCTTTCAGATGCGGGTTCGCAGCCGTCCGCCACGTTTGGTCGCACGCCTTGTTTGCGGCGCGCATTGCATCAAAAGCTGCCCACGTCACTGGCGATGAAACATACGAGTACTGATACGTATCCCCAGTTTCATGCACCAACGCAGTCCACGCGTATTTGGAACCATGCTGACTCAGACACTGGTTGTAGCTTTTAACGCCGGCCTCATAGGCTTCCTGATCTGCTGGCGCCACGGTGTCGGTGAAGGACCGGATGACATTCGCTTTGTCCATTTCTGCTGCCTTGGCGCCGGCGCTGCATAACAGTGCAATCGCTAACGCCAAACAAGGTTTCATGCTCTTCATGAGAATCTCCCTCAGAGCTGTCGCTCTGCAGTATTTGGATGCGTCGTTGTTTCCCCTCTTCGCCGATTGCGAAGGCTGAAGAGTATGCGCGTATATCCAAAACTGTGCAGTACGTCAATTGCAATTAATATCATTCCATGATTGGAAAAACATTAATGCGGGATCCACTCGTCATCCACGTGACCCTGAACAACCGACGGGCTGGTCAACCAGGAAAGAAGGGGCAATGGGGGCTTTTGGAGGCCCTCTAATGGGGCAATAACGCTTTCGAATCGCGCTGATAGTCCTGATTTATCTGCGTCAGCCGTGCCTGCCGCGCTCGCTGGCTGACCCATTGACCATGCTGGGCCTGCTGCCGCAGCAGCGCGTATTCCATATCGACGAACGGCTGCAGCACATGATCGTCCTGCGGCGCGAACCCGCCTAGATCCGGGATGCGCGCCAACTCCGCACGCTCACGCACACCCGTTTCCCCGGGCGACTTGCCGTAGCCGAGGATGAAAGTGGTCAACTGCTGGCGCAGCGGCGCAGACATGCCTTCGCGCAATACCAGCACGCCAGAAGGAATCAGTGGCGAACGCCAGATCACCCGAAGCTGGGACGCTTCCCCTGGAAAGTGACGTCGAAACAGATCCATGTCCGGATTGTTACTGCTCGTCACGTCCACTTCTCGATTGACCACGGCCAGCAGATTGCTCTGGTGATCGCCTATCAGCACGCTGGAGAAAAAAGTGTCGGAGTTGAGGCCGCGCGGTGCAAATACGTCCGCCTCGGGCGCCGTATAGCCTGTTACCGACAGCTTTTCGCCGCGGGCATAGCGCCAATGTCCGGGTTTTGCCAGCAGGTCGCCGAGGGTGTGGATAGGGCTGTCGCCGCGCACTACCAGCATGGCGAAATTGCCCCTGACGCCGTCACTGCGCAGAAACTGGGCAAACACCTGCATGTGCTGATGCGTCACGGCCTCGACCGCCAGCTTGCCGGAGACAAAAGCGACATCCACCCGTTGGGCGCCAATCGCGCTCGAGAGGCCGGCATAGCTGCTTACCGACACCGTAGTCACCGGCCGTCCCAAGCGCTTTTGCAGGTCGTCCAGCAATGGCCGCCACTGTTCCAGCGATTCCGCCGCGCTGCCGATCGGCAGGATGCCGAAACTGATCGGCGACACCGGCTCGGGCCCCGATGCCACCGCGCTGCCGGCGGCTATTAGGAGCAGACCCAGGCTCATCCATCCCGCAACGAGCCGCGCAAGGCCGTGGTTGCCGTGCCAGCCGCGCAGCCGAGACGTCGCGATGTCCACTGCCAAGCTCTCCCGACACACTCCCCGCCTTGTATATAGTCGCGATCGCGGGCCGGAGCAATGGGCTCAGGAAAGGTAGGCCGGCGGATACTCGCGCCCGGCGCGCCGCGGCTGGTAGCAGATCGTGGTGCGGTGAAACGTCTCGTCACCGTTGCCGGCATGCCAGCCCGGAATACCCGACAGCGGCAGCGGGCGCAGCTCCAGTGGGTCGCGCAGCAGTTGCCCGCTGGCAATCGCCTGGGCACAAGTGGCCCGGAGCTGACCTATATCCAGGTCACCAGAGGACTGGAATACCAGGGCCTTGCCCACCAGCAGTTTGTCCGGGCTCAACGCAAGTTCCAGCAGCGCATGGCCGAACACTTCCAGCTGGATCGAGCCGTCGAGCCACGCCTGCCGCTGCCGCCAGAACAGGCCATACCAATCGTGCGCATCCCACAATGCCAGCAGCGCAGGATCACGCAGCGTGACGATGACACCGGCTTCGTCGAAATGGGTCAACGCATATTGCGAACGGGAACGCAGCTTCGTCCCCATGCGGGCAATCTCGGCCATCTGACGCTGGTTCAGGGCCTGCTTGAGCGCCGGATAACGCAGCCAGACCAACGCGTTGAGCAGGTCATGCCAGTTGCCTTCACGGGTGGCAATATCGCCACGCTCGGCGATGCGCTGCTCGTAGTGCAGATCGTCGGCGAGCAAGGCCGGCGTCTGCGCCACGAAACGCGTGCCCGCATCCGCGGGCAGGCGTTCATTCAGCGCGGCGATGGATGGCCACCGCGTACCCTCAAGCAGCGCGCTGTACTCGCGCCATGCCGCCAGCGGCAACCGGCCGAACACGTCCGGTTCGACCGCCTCGCGTGACGGCACCCGATAGCGCATGACTTTAGCCAACGAGGCGCGCGTGCAGGTCGTGCTCGTCGGCGCCTTCGACCACGACCTCCACGAACTGACCGGGCCTGAGTTTCTGGCCATCGGCAATCAGCACCACGCCGTCGATTTCCGGCGCATCGGCCGCCGAACGTGCCACCGCGCCATCGACGCCGGCTTCATCGACCAGCACCTGGATCCGGCGACCGATCTTGCGTTGCAGTTTCGCGGCGGAGATCTCTGCCTGCACGGCCATGAACTGTTCGAGGCGATCCTCTTTCAGCTCCTCGGAGATCGGATCAGGCAGTTCGTTCGCCTTCGCGCCGTCCACCGGCGAATAGGCAAAGGCACCGACACGATCGAGCTCCGCCTCGCGCAGGAACGTGAGCAGCTCCTCGAACTCGGCATCGGTTTCGCCTGGGAAGCCCACGATGAACGTGCTGCGTATGGTCAGGTCCGGCACGACCTTGCGCCAGTTGTTGATGCGCTCCAGCGTCTTGTCGATATTGCCCGGACGCTTCATCAGTTTCAGGATGCGCGGGCTGGCGTGCTGGAACGGGATATCGAGGTACGGCAGCAATTTGCCGGCAGCCATCAGCGGCATCACCTCGTCCACGTGCGGGTACGGGTAGACGTAGTGCAGACGCGACCACACGCCAAGCTCGGACAGGCCTTCGCACAATTCGGTCATGCGCGTGCGGTAGGTCTTGTCGCGCCATTGTTTTTCAGCGTACTTCAGGTCCACGCCGTACGCACTGGTGTCCTGCGAGATCACCAGCAGTTCCTTGACGCCGCCCTTGACCAGCCGCTCGGCCTCACGCAACACCTCGTCGACCGGGCGCGAAACCAGGTTACCGCGCATCGACGGAATGATGCAGAAGCTGCAGCGGTGATTGCAGCCCTCGGAAATCTTCAGGTACGCATAATGCTTCGGGGTCAGCTTCACGCCCGTATCGGGTACCAGATCCTGCAACGGATTGCGCCGCGGTGGCAGCGCGGTATGCACCGCGTTCATCACGCTGACGTAGTCCTGCGGACCACTGATCGACAACACGTCCGGATACGCCTCGCGGATCAGCCCTTCGCGCTTGCCAAGGCAGCCAGTGACGATCACCTTGCCGTTCTCGTGCAGCGCGGTGCCGATCGCATCCAGCGACTCCTGCACCGCCGCGTCGATGAACCCGCAGGTATTCACCACCACCGCATCGGCGGCGTTGTAGCTGGGCACAATTTCGTAGCCCTCGACCTTCAGCTGCGTGAGGATGCGTTCGGAATCAACCAGCGCCTTGGGGCAGCCGAGGCTGACGAAACCGATTTTGTGTGCCGCTTGGGACATGAGTGTCTTTACCGTTAAAACGTGCGTGGAAACAGGACATTATACGTCACCCCGGGGCATGCGCCCGGATCGCTAGAATCACCGCTTTACACCGACGAGGATCGGCCATGGGCCAGCAGATCAATATTCCCACCACGGGCACTCAATGCATCGGCGGCTATCTGGCGCAGCCCAAGGGCAAGCCGAAAGGCGGCATTGTGGTGATCCAGGAGATCTTCGGCGTCAATGCGCACATGCGCAGCGTCGTGGACCGCTTTGCCGAAGCCGGCTATACGGCGATTGCGCCGGCATTCTTCGATCACCTCGAAACCGGCGTGGAGCTGGGCTACGACGAGGCTGGTTACAGCAAGGGAAAGCAACTGGTTACGGAGCTGGGGCTGGAGCGCGCACTGGAAGATGTCGCCAGCGCCGCCGAAGCCATCGCCTCGGCCGGCAGGATCGGTACGGTCGGTTATTGCTGGGGCGGCACCGTGGCGCTGCTTGCCGCGCTGCGCCTGGGGCTGCCTTCGGTCAGCTATTACGGCGCGCGCAACGTGCCGTTTCTGCACGAAACACCAAAAGCGCCAGTGATGTTCCACTTTGGTGAAAAAGATCAGCACATCACACCAGACATGGTCGCGAAGCATCGCGAGCTGCTGCCACAGATGGAAACATTCACCTACCCGGCCGACCACGGCTTCAATCGCGATGTCGGTGCCAGCTATGACGAAGCCAGCGCGCGACTCGCCATGCAGCGCACGCTGGCATTCTTCGACAAGTATCTAGCTAGCACATGACCGAACCCAGCTTCATTCTCGACACCCGGCTGGACGCGGACACGCGACTGGTCGCATCGCTTGGGTTATGCGACGTTCGCCTGATGAACGACGCGCGCTTCCCGTGGCTGGTACTGGTGCCACGCCAACCGGGCCTGGTGGAGATCGCCGACCTCACCGCTGTTGAACAAGCCAGGCTATGGCAGGAAGTGAATCAGGCCGCTGCCGCACTGCGTGCCGTTGCGCCGTGCGACAAGCTAAATCTCGGCGCACTCGGCAATATCGTGCGCCAGTTGCATGTCCACGTCGTAGCGCGTTGCGAAGGCGATGCGGCATGGCCGGGCCCGGTTTGGGGCAGCGGTCGCGCGCAGGCCTATGCCGAAGGCAGCCTGTCCGAACGTCTGAATGCGCTGCGGCAGGCATTGGCGAACAACGCGATATAGGTTCGCCATGGAGCCCCAGACCCAGCCAGAGATCCAGTTCGAAGCCTTGGCCGAAGATGCCTTGTTGCTGCGTTTCGGCGAGCGCATCGACGTCGATCTCAACGCCCGCGTGCAGGCCGCGGCCGCAAGCTTGTGCAACCGTCTGCCCGAACTGGAATGCGTGAGCGCCTATGCCAGCCTGTTGCTGCGGTTCGACCCGTGGACCTGGGCAGGCGACGACGGCCGCGATCCGCACCAACGACTGCAAGCCGCTGTCAGCACGGTCTTGCGCGAAAATGATCCAACCACCGCCACATCGCGCGAGCTGGTCATCCCGGTTTGCTACGGCGGCGAATACGGACCGGATCTGGCCGACGTCGCCGCATGTTGCGGGTTCGACGCTGACGCCGTCATTGCCCGGCATACGGCATGCGAATATCGCGTCGCAATGCTTGGCTTCGCGCCGGGCTTTCCCTACCTGCTGGGGCTCGATCCCACGCTGGCTGTACCTCGCCGCACCGATCCGCGTCAGCGCGTGCCCGCTGGCAGCGTGGCGATCGGCGGCAGCCAGACCGGCATCTATCCTGAAGTGCTGCCCGGTGGCTGGCAGCTGATCGGGCGCACCCCACTGCAGCTGTTCGATGTCACCGCCAGCGATCCGTCGCTGCTGGCCGCGGGCGATCGCGTGCGTTTTCGCGCGATCGATGAAGACACCTTTCGACAGCTTCTGGCAGCCGCTCCCCGATGAGCGTCAGCATTCTCAAACCGGGCCTGCTGAGCAGCCTGCAGGATGCCGGGCGACCGGGCCATGCTGCACTAGGCCTGGGCCGAGCCGGCGCGATGGACGGCCCGGCATGGCAGCTGGCGAACGCGCTGGTCGGCAACCTGCGCGGTGAGGCGGCGATCGAATGCACCCTGCTCGGTCCTGCCTTGCGCTTCGAGCACGCTGCCGTCATTGCGGTGACGGGTGCCGTGATCACGGCCCATGTCGGTAACCAGCCCATTCCGCTATGGACGAGCTGCTATCTGCCGGCCGGCAGCGTATTGCAACTCGGCGGAATGACGCACGGCTGTCGTGCGTATCTCGCTGTGCGCGGCGGATTCGATGTAACGCCGGTCCTCGGTAGCCGCAGCAGTGACCTGCATGCACGAATCGGTTACCAGCGTGGCCGCGCCCTGCGCGCTGGCGACGTGTTGCCGATCGGCGCAGCCACACCGTTGCCAGCGCTGCCGGACTGCAGCGACGTTTATCCGCTGCACTGGAGCCTCGATCCGCAACCCTGGTTCGATTTCCAGCAACGTCCGCTGGCGCTGTTGCGCGGCAGCCACTGGTCACAGCTGGATGAAGCGTCGCGGCAATATCTGGCCGGCGGCAACTTTATCCTGAGCAAGGACAGCAACCGCACCGCCGGCCGTCTGGATGGCCATGTGTTGCGTTTACAGGCAACACTGGAATTGATCTCCGAGGCCGCCCTTCCCGGCACGCTGCAACTGCCACCGTCCGGCCAGCCCATCGCGTTGCTGGCCGAAGCGCCGGTGACCGGCGGCTACCCGCGGATCGGCCAGATCGCGGCGGTGGATCTGCCGCGGCTGGCACAACTTCGCCCAGGCGATAACGTATGCTTTCACGAGAGCACACTCGACGACGCGTTGACGCGCCTGGCCGCGCGCCAGCAACGACTGACCCCGCTGCTCGAGACAATCGCGCTACGACTGGAGCATGCCTGATGGAAGCCGCCGCAATGAACCGCATCGACCTCAACTGCGACCTGGGCGAATCCTACGGCGCCTGGCGGATGGGCGACGATGTCGCGTTGCTGGAGCTGGTCAGCTCCGCGAACATCGCCTGCGGCTTTCATGCGGGTGATCCGGAAATCATGCGTCACACCGTGGCGCAAGCGATCGGGCATGGCGTGGCGATCGGTGCGCACGTTTCGCTACCGGACCTGCAGGGCTTCGGTCGCCGCGAGATGAGCGTGACTCCCGCCGAAGCGCACGCAATGACGCTGTACCAGATCGGTGCCCTGCACGCTTTCACCCGCGCCGCCGGCGCCAGGCTCTCGCATGTCAAACCGCATGGCGCGCTCTACAACATGGCCGCACGCGATCCCGCGCTGGCCAACGCGATCGCCCGCGCCGTGCGCGACTTCGATCCACAGCTGCGCTTGTTTGGACTGGCCGGCTCGGCGCTGATCGAGGCTGGCAACGCACTCGGCCTGCCGGTGGCGTCCGAAGCATTCGCCGACCGCCGCTATCGTGCCGATGGCTCGCTGCAATCGCGTCGCGAAGTGGATGCGGTGATCGAGGATGCCGAGCTGGCGACGGCCCAGGCGATCGGCATCGCGCGTGATGGCGAAGTACAGACGGTGGACGGCCATAACGTGCGACTGCAGGCCGATACGTTATGCCTGCATGGCGACGGTGCCCACGCGGTGCTGTTGGCCGGCAAGCTGCGCAAAGCGCTGGAGACGGCCGGCCTGCGTATTGCCGCACCGGGCGCGGCATGACGATCTCCTCGGCACCATCCTGTGGAAACTACGCATGAACTACTGGCCGCTGCTCGGCGTTGCAGTGATCATCGTGGGCTTCGCGCTGCGCTTCAATCCGGTACCGGTGGTGGTGTCAGCCGCACTGACCAGCGGCCTGCTCGCCGGTTTCCATGTGCCAGCTTTGCTCGCCCTGCTGGGCAAGAGCTTCGTATCCAGCCGAATGTTGCTGATCTTCGTGCTGACGCTGCCGGCAATCGGCCTGTTGGAACATGCCGGCTTGCGCGAGCACGCGCAGCGCTGGATGGCGAGACTGCAGGGAATGACCTTGGCACGACTGCTCATCGGTTATCTCTTGGTGCGCCAGCTGCTGGCGATGCTTGGACTCACCGGCGTGGCTGGCCCCGCGCAGACAGTACGCCCGCTGCTCGCTCCCATGAGTGAAGCAGCGGCGGAAAAAATTCTGCCGGGATTGACTGATGACGACCGCGACGAGTTACGCGCAGTGGCCGCCGCCACCGACAACGTTGGCCGCTTCTTTGGCGAGGACGTGTTCATTGCATTGGGCGCGGTGTTGTTGATTCAGGCTTTCTATACCCAGCACGGTATCGACTTGACGCCCATTTCGATCGCACTATGGGCGCTACCCACTGCCATCGCCGCGTTTGCCATCCAGTCGATACGCATCTGGCTGCTCCAGCGCCGTCTGCAACGGCGTGCCACGCACGACCACGGCAAAGCGGCAGGCTGACATGCTGCGCATCGAATACGCCTACTGGTTGATCGCCGCCTTCCTGCTCTATACGGGACTACGCAACCTGCGCGAACGACGTGGCTGGCACGCCGCCTTCTGGTTGGTGCTGGGCACGTTGTTTGGAGCCGGCGATTACATACTGGCGCAACAGGCGGCTGGCAATGCGCTGCCGTCGGAATTCGCCGGTGCGGGCGTGATCGCGCTGGCTTTGCTGGCACCACGCCTGCATCGAACGGCACATGTCGAGACGGGGAGCAGCGAGCGACGCCTGCAATCAGCCATCCGGCTGGGGCACCGATTGTTTGTGCCAGCTCTGTTGATTCCGCTGGTGACCTTGCTGGTGGCGCTGCTCGGCGCGCATCTTTTCATTGTTGGGCATGCCGTGTTCGCTACGCCTCAGATGACTTTGACCGGGCTGGCGTTGGCCTGTGTCGTCGCTCTTTTTGCAGCATCGAGAGTAGCGCGCACGCCATTGCACGACGGCGTGGCCGAAGGTCGCCGTCTGCTCGACGCGATCGGCTGGGCCGCACTGCTGCCGCTGCTGTTGGCAGCGCTGGGCGAGGTATTTACTCAAAGCGGCGTGGGCACAGCGATCGCTGCACTGGCTGGCACTTTCCTGCCGACCGGTAGCGCGCTGGCGTGCCTACTTGCCTTCGCACTGGGCATGGTGCTGTTCACGGTCATCATGGGCAATGCCTTTGCCGCGTTTCCGGTGATGATGGCCGGCATTGGTTTGCCGCTGCTGATCCAGCAGCATGGCGCGCATCCGGCGATACTGGGTTCGATGGGCATGCTGTGCGGCTATTGCGGCACCCTGCTGACGCCGATGGCGGCCGACTACAATCTGGTACCCGCAGCACTGCTGGAACTGCGCAATCCCTACGGGGTGATCCGCGCGCAGGTATGGAGCGCACTCGCGATTCTCGTCACCACCATCGTGCTGATGTGGTTGTTCGTGTTCCGCTGATCCAGTCCGACTCATTCTGTCCGATCTGTCCACCGAAGAGCCAAAGCCATGAGCCCAAGTCTGCCGCGCATCTTGCTGACCGGTTTCGATCCGTTCGGTGGCGAAGACATCAACCCCTCGTGGGAGGCAGTGCGCAGCCTGCACGGGCGCCGCATCGGCGGGCACCTGATCGTCGCGCGCCAGCTACCCACGGAGTTCGCCGAATCCCTGCGTGAGCTCAAGGCGGCGGTGCGCGAAGTGGCGCCGACGATCCTGCTCGGCGTTGGTCAGGCGGGCGGGCGTCACCAGCTGTCGATCGAGCGGGTCGCGATCAATGTCCAGGATGCTCGCATTCCCGACAACGCCGGCGCACAGCCGGTGGACGAACCGGTGATCGCTGGCGGCCCTGCCGCCTACTTCAGCACGCTGCCGATCAAGGCGATGTTGGCTGCGCTGCACGCCCAAGGTTTGCCCGCCGAGATTTCGCAAAGTGCAGGCACTTATGTCTGCAACCACATCGCGTACGCCATGTTGCACCTGGCGGCGAAACGACGTGGTGTGCGCGCCGGCTTCATCCACATTCCCTACTTGCCGATGCAGGCCGCACGTTTGCGCGGAACCGCCAGCATGGCCCAGGCCGACGTTGTGCGTGGACTGGAAATCGCGCTGCGTACGGCGACCAGTACGACGGTCGATCGCAAGCTTGCTGCTGGCGCTATCGATTGATTGCGGCACAGCCCTCCCAAGAGGGAATCCCTTCGAAGCCGCAGGATCGAGGTGGGACCGAAGTGCTCCCTCCCCTGCTCGCAGGGGAGGGTTGGGGTGGGGTTGCTCTT
>JBAPPP010000123.1:0-3011 GCA_049280175.1 Rhodanobacter sp. | reverse complement strand
ATAAAAAGCCGCCTGTGGGCGGCTTTTTATTGATTTGAATGGCGTCACTCGCTGTGAATGCCACCCTTGGTAAGAGTCAGAGGATCGAGCAGCTTTTTTAGATCTTCTTTCGACAATCCCGTGGTTTCCAGCGCCACATCCATGATCGGCCGATGTTCCTTGTAGGCCTGCTTGGCGGTCGCAGCGCCTTTCTCGTAACCGATCACCGGGTTCAGCGCGGTAACCAGGATCGGATTCATCGCCAGTGCCTGATTGACACGTGCCGTATTGACCTTGAAACCGGCGATGGCCTTGTCCGCCAGCAACTGCGACACGTTGGCCAGGATATCGATCGACTGCAGCAGGTTGTAGGCGATCAGCGGCAGCATCACGTTGAGCTGAAAGTTGCCGGACTGGCCGGCAATCGTGATCGTCGCATCGTTGCCGATCACCTGCGCAGCGACCATCGCGGTGGCTTCCGGAATCACCGGATTGACCTTGCCCGGCATGATCGACGAACCCGGCTGCAGCGCCGGCAATTCGATCTCGCCGAGACCTGCCAACGGGCCGGAATTCATCCAGCGCAGATCGTTCGCGATTTTCATCAGCGCCACGGCGAGCGTCTTCAGCTGCCCTGACAGCTCGACCGCGGCGTCCTGCGATGCCATGCCCTCGAAATAATTCTCGGCCGCCTCGAACTTCACCCCGGTGAGTTTCTTCAGCTGCACGGCCACCGCCGGACCAAACTTCGGATCCGCGTTGATGCCGGTGCCCACCGCGGTGCCGCCCTGCGGCAGACGACGCATGCGCTTCAACGCATCCTCGATACGCTCGATCGCGGAGGCCAATTGCGCCGACCAGCCGGAGAGCTCCTGGCCGAACGTGATCGGCATCGCATCCATCAGATGAGTGCGGCCGGTCTTGGGCGTATTCCTCAGCTCGCGGGCGCGCTTGTCGATGGCCTTTTTCAGGTGTTTCAGTGCCGGCAGCAACTGCTCCGTGGTGGTGAGTGTGGCGCTGACGTGAATCGCCGTCGGGATCACGTCGTTCGAGCTCTGCCCGTAATTGACGTGATCGTTCGGATGCACCTTCGCCCCACCCTTGACGGCGAGATGCGCGATCACCTCGTTCGCGTTCATGTTGGTGCTGGTACCGGACCCGGTCTGGAAAATGTCGATCGGGAACTGCGCGTCATGCTGGCCGTCCGCCACGGCCATCGAGGCCTTGCGGATCGCTGCGGCCTGGTTCTTCTTCAGGTAGCCCATCGACAGATTGACCTCGGCGGCGGCCGCCTTGATCAAGCCCAGCGCGCGGATGAACTGACGCGGCAGGTGCAGTCCGGAGATCGGGAAATTGTCGATCGCGCGCTGGGTCTGCGCGCCATACAAGGCGTCGACCGGCACCTGCAATTCACCCATGCTGTCGTGTTCTTTACGGAACGTGTTCATCTGCGGCTGTCCTGTGCTCTTGGGAAGGTTCACGATTGACACACCTCTCAACGATAAGAATGATTCGCAACAATTCAATCCCCCCGCCGGACGGCCATGCAAAACGGGCGGGAATCCACACGTTGTAGAATGCGCGCTTTCCCGCTTTACGGAACCATCGATGTCCTCTCATGCCCTGACCGCCCTATCGCCACTGGACGGCCGCTACGCCAGCAAGGTCGAAGCTTTGCGCCCGATCTTCAGCGAGTTCGGCTTGATGCATCGCCGTGTGCAGGTGGAAATCGAATGGTTGCTGGCGCTTGCCGCCGACACCCGAATCGTCGAATTGCCGCCGTTTAGCGGGAGCCAGATCGGCACGCTGAAAGCCATCGCCACCGATTTCAGTGTGGATGACGGTGCGCGGATCAAGGCGATCGAGGCGACCACCAATCACGACGTGAAAGCGGTCGAGTACTTCATCAAGGAACGCATCGGCACCGATGCCAGCCTTGCGCAGGCGAAGGAGTTCGTGCATTTCGCCTGCACCAGCGAGGACATCAACAACCTGTCCTACGCGCTGATGCTGCGCGACGCGCGCGAGCAGGTACTGCTGCCGATGTTCGACGTCGTGATCGCCCAGCTGCGCGAACTGGCCCACGCGAACGCCGCGCTGCCGATGCTCTCACGCACGCACGGACAGACCGCGTCACCCAGCACGCTGGGCAAGGAAATCGCGAACGTGGTGGCGCGCCTCGAGCGTCAGCGCGCGCAGCTTGCAGCCGTGGAAATCTCCGGCAAGATCAACGGCGCGGTGGGCAACTACAACGCCCACGTCATCACCTATCCGGAAGTGGATTGGCAGGAGTTTTCGCAGCGTTTCGTGGAAAGCCTCGAGCTCGGCTACAACGCCTACACCACCCAGATCGAACCGCATGACGGCGTGGCCGAATACTGCGACGCGGTACGCCGCGCCAACATCATCCTGATCGACCTGGCACGCGACATCTGGGGCTACATCTCGCTCGGCTACTTCAAGCAGGCGCTGAAGGCCGGCGAAGTGGGTTCGTCGACCATGCCGCACAAGGTCAATCCGATCGACTTCGAGAACGCCGAGGGCAACTTCGGCCTGGCAAACGCCCTGCTCGGCCACTTCGCCGAGAAGCTGCCGATCAGCCGCTGGCAGCGTGACCTCACTGACTCCACCGTGCTGCGTGCGCTCGGCACGGCGTTTGGCCATACGCTGGTCGCACTGGAATCATTGAAGAAGGGTCTCGGCAAACTCACCATCAACCCCGAGCGCATCGCCGCCGACCTCGACGCCAGCTGGGAAGTGCTCGCCGAAGCCGTGCAGACCGTCATGCGCCGCTATGGCCTGCCCGAGCCCTATGAGCAGCTCAAGGCACTCACTCGTGGCCAGGGCATCACCCGTGAGTCGATGCACACCTTCATTGATAGTCTTGATCTACCGGCGGACGCTAAACAGCGGCTGCAAGCGCTGACGCCGGGCAGTTATATCGGGCAGGCGATCGAACTGGCAAAGGCCATCTGACCCGGTGCTTCTCCACCAGCGTGGAACGCCATGTCGCCCGTAGCTGAGTTCTACAG
>JBAPPP010000122.1:0-1552 GCA_049280175.1 Rhodanobacter sp. | reverse complement strand
GTTACGCCGGCACGATACCGCTGATGATCGGCCCGGTCTTTGCCGCCTGCGGCCTGACCTTGACCGCCTTCACCATCATGCTGTCAGAACTCGGCTTCAACGAACGCTTCAAGGACCATTATCTGGTTGGGCCGAATTCGACCGCCAATCTGCTGATCATGCTGGCCTTCACCTGGATCGCGCCGGAAGTCGGTGTGATGTTCCTGTGCACCTTGTTCGTCGTGTTCAGTTTCAGCTCGCTGCGCTCCACGCCACGGCAAACGATGATGATATGGACCGCGATGGCGCTCGGGCTGTCCGGGCTGTTCCTGCTCACCGACAAGCCGATCGCGATGCCGCACGGCACGTATCTCGAACGCGTTGCGACGATGCTGGTGTTTGTCCTGACCATCGCGCGCTGCATGTTCGTCGGGATGTTCTCCAGCTCGATGAAGCAATCGCTCTACCAGAGCGGACAGAAGCTCAAGGAAGCCTACAAGCGTATCGAAGAGCTCGCCGAGCTCGACGAACTGACGGGCTCGTTCAATCGCCGCTGCATCATGCGGATGCTGGACGAGGAGATCTCTCGCGCCGCCCGCAGCGGGTCGCCCTGCTCGATCGCGCTGATCGACCTCGACTGGTTCAAGCGCATCAACGACGCCTACGGTCATCCGACCGGCGACGAGGTGCTGAGAACGTTCGCCATCACCATGTTCGCCAATATCCGCAACGTCGACCGGTTCGGCCGCTACGGCGGCGAGGAATTTCTGCTGGTGCTGCCTGGCATGGCCGTGGACGGCGCCGTGCGCGCCCTCGACCGGCTGCGCGAGATCATTGCCGATCTCGACTGGAGCGCATTTTCGCCCGGCATGCGCGTGACTATTTCCGCTGGCGTCGCCACCCTGCGACCGGACGAGACGCCTGACACATTTCTCGCGCGCGCCGACAGCGCGCTCTATTCCGCCAAGGCAAAGGGACGCAACCGGATCGCCCGTGCCTGACCAAGTTATTTCCCTACCGGCGGCGGAGAAACCGTTGCCGGCCGACAGACCCGATTGCTCCAGGATAGAGTCATGAGTTCGAAAACCGCCGCCTCTCCCGAAAGTCTGCTCGACGAATTGCAGACCACTCTTGCGCACGGCACCGTCGCGCGCCGCGTCGAAACCCTGCGCCGGGTGACCGACCTGTTCATCAACGGAGCCGTGGATTATTCGGACGAACAGGTCGGCCTGTTCGACGATGTCTTCCAATGCCTGATCGTTCACATCGAGACCTCGGCGAAGGCCCTGCTCTCCAACCGTCTCGCACCGATCGACACCGCGCCGCCGCAGACCATTCGCGCGCTGGCGTTCGACGACCTGATCGAAGTCGCCGCTCCCGTATTGTCGCAATCGGAACGGCTCGACGACGACGCGCTGATCGAGACCGCACGGACCAAGAGCCAGGCGCATCTGATGGCGATCTCGACGCGACGGGTGCTGAGCGGCGCGGTGACCGACGTCCTGGTGCAGCGTGGCGACGACGACGTCGTGCAGAGCACCGTCAACAATCCCGGCGCGCAATTTTCCGAGCG
>JBAPPP010000121.1:0-3936 GCA_049280175.1 Rhodanobacter sp. | reverse complement strand
TCTAAAGCTTGCTAGCCAGCTGCGTGCCTTGGGCGATCGCACGTTTGGCGTCGAGTTCGGCGGCCACATCGGCCCCGCCAATGACATGAACCTTGATGCCGGCCGCGATCAACTCGTCAGCCAGGCGTCGATTCGGTTCCTGTCCGGCACAGATCACCACGTTGTCGACCGGCAGGATCTGAGGGGTTCCGTCAACGGTGATGTGCAGGCCTTGATCGTCGAAACGCTGATAACTGACCTTGCCCAGCATCGTCACGTGCTTGGCCTTTAGCGTGGCCCGATGCACCCAGCCGGTCGTCTTGTTGAGCCGTGCCCCAGGACGACCCTCGCTGCGCTGCAATAGCCAGATCTGCCGGGCTGGTGCTTCTGGTTGTGGCCTGTCCAGGCCGCCGCGGTTTGCCAGCTGCATGTCGACCCCCCATTCGCGTGTCCAGCGAGCGACGTCGGTAGTGGGCGATGGCGCGTGCTCGACCAGAAACTCCGCCACATCGAAACCGATGCCGCCAGCGCCGATGATCGCCACCTTCGCACCCACTGGCCGGTGCTGCGCCAGTACGTCGAGATAGCTCAATACGCGGGGATCGTCGCTGCCGGGAAAGCTCACGCTGCGTGGCGTGATGCCGGTGGCTATGACTACTTCGTCATAGTTGCCGGCGCGCAGTGATGCGACATCGGCCGACTGGCCCAGTTGCACGTCGACGCTGGTGTCGCTCAGCTGATGCCGGAAATAACGCAGCGTTTCGTGGAACTCTTCCTTGCCGGGAATCTGCTTGGCGTAGTTGAACTGGCCGCCGATTTCGGCAGCGCGATCGATCAGGGTTACCGCGTGGCCGCGTTCGCCCATGGTGCTGGCGCAGGCCATGCCCGCGGGACCGGCGCCAATCACGGCAATGCGTTTACGCACACTGGCGGGTTCGATCTTCAGTTCGGTTTCGTGACAGGCGCGCGGATTGACCATGCAGCTGGCGCGGCGGTTCTGGAATACGTGATCGAGGCAGGCCTGATTGCAGGCGATGCAGGTGTTGATGCGGTCGCTGCGACCGCTCTTGGCCTTATGTGCCCAGGCCGGGTCGGCCAGCAGGGGCCGCGCCATCGAGACCATATCGGCTGCGCCGTCGACGAGGATGCGCTCAGCCACCTCGGGCATGTTGATGCGGTTGGTGGTGATCAGCGGAATCGCCACCTCGCCCTTGAGCTTCTTGGTGACCCACGCAAAACCTGCGCGCGGCACGCTGGTGACGATGGTCGGCACGCGCGCTTCATGCCAGCCGATGCCGGTGTTGATGATGCTGGCGCCGGCCGCTTCGATGGCCTTGGCCAGCGTCACGATCTCGCTCCAGTCTTGGCCGCCCTCGACCAGATCCAGCATCGACAGTCGGTAGATGATGATGAAATTGCGGCCGACCGCTGCGCGCGTGCGGCGGACGATTTCAACGGCGAAACGCATGCGGCGGGTGGCGTCGCCGCCCCAGGCGTCGTTGCGGTGGTTGGTGCGCGCGGCAATGAACTGGTTGATCAGATAGCCTTCCGAACCCATCACCTCGACACCGTCGTAGCCGGCGTCCTGCGCGAGCTTCGCGCAATGCACGAAATCTTCGATGGTGCGTTCCACGCCGCTCGATGACAGCGCGCGAGGGGTGAACGGGGTGATCGGAGATTTAATCTTCGACGGCGCCACCGACAGTGGCTGATAGCCATACCGTCCTGCGTGCAGGATCTGCATACAGATCAGGCCGCCCTCGGCGTGGACTGCGCTGGTGAGTTTGCGATGGCGCGGTTTGTGCCATGGCATCGAGAGCCTGCCGCCGAACGGTTTCAGCCAACCCTGGATGCTCGGCGCGATGCCGCCGGTGACCATCAGGCCGACTCCGCCGCGGGCGCGCTCGGCGAAATAGGCCGCCAGCTTGTCGTAATCGCTGGCCTTGTCTTCCAGCCCGGTATGCATCGAACCCATCAGGATGCGATTGGGCAGCGTGACGTGGCCCAGATCGAGCGGGGCGAACAGGTTGGGGTAATTCATGCGATCCAGGCCGAATCAAACGATCGTATGAATGTGCCGGTGTTGGGTACCGAAAAGCAAGCGCCGCGTGCGAGCTCAGGGCTCGGACTTCAGGGAGTCTCGAACAACTGCCCCGTTTTTCGTCATTCCTGCGAAGGCAGGAATCTAGCGGCTTCAAGTTCTTGACGAGCAAGGGCGCTGGATCCCTGCCTTCGCAGGGATGACGAGCTGGGGCTAGCTGGGTGACAGGAAGTTCTAGCCACCCCCCAGACGAAAGGCTTTCAGGCCAGCAGCTGGTGCACCAGGGCGATGTAGCGGCGCATGGCTTCTTGTTCGGATACGCCGTTGAGTTGCGCCCATGCCTCGTGTTTGGCGGTACCGACGAAATCGAAAAAGCCTGGTTGGGCCCGCTGCATATCGCCTTCCGAGCCTTGCTTGTACAGGGCGTACAGCTTCAGCAAGGTGTCGTTGTCCGGGCGCATATCCAATCGCTGGATGTCCTCGGCGGCTTGGTCGAACTCGCGGCGAAGATCGGTCATAGAGTGGATCGGGAAGATTTTGAGCAAAGGAGACCGGCTAGATAGCACGCGTTCCGGATGGGGTCAACGCGTTAAACTTTCGCTTTCTTCCGTTCAGCCAGGAATTGCCATGAGTCATGCCGCACCCGTTCCCGTACTCACCATCGACGGGCCGTCGGGTTCAGGCAAGGGCACGATCAGCGCCCTGGTGGCCGAGCATCTGGGCTGGCGCCTGCTCGATTCCGGGGCGCTGTATCGCGCGGTGGGCTATGCCGCCGGCATGGAAGGTCTGGACCTGTCGGACGTGGATGCTGTGACCCGCTGCGCCCAGGGCACCCGGATTCAGTTTCGTGCGGCCAGCGATGGTGGCCTGACCCGGGTCGTCGTCAACGGTCATGACGCCACCGACGAACTGCGCACCGAAACCGCCGGAGCGGCGGCGTCGGCGATCGCCTCGATGCCCTCGGTGCGGGAAGCCCTGGTGGCGCTGCAATTGGGCTTTCGCAAGGCACCTGGGCTGGTGGCCGACGGGCGCGACATGGGGACGGTGATCTTCCCGGACGCCGGGTTCAAGGTTTTCCTCACCGCCAGCGCCGCCGAACGAGCGAAAAGACGCTATAAGCAGTTGAAGGAAAAGGGACTCAGCGTTACACTTGGCGGCCTTCAGCGCGAAATTGAGGCGCGTGACAGCCGCGATGCATCGCGGGTGGTCGCGCCGCTCAAGCCTGCCGAAGATGCACTGCTGGTGGATACCACCGGCATGGGTATCGAGGATGTCGTCGCGAAAGTACTCGCCGTTGTGCAGCCTTGAACTGAGGTTGCGCGACGGTTTCTGCGCCCTGCCTTGGCAGGGGTTTTGGCCAACGGTGGCGACGGTCGGTTCCAGAGGAACCACCTGAAGACACCCTCAACCGGTGGACTGATTGTTTCGTACGCAACACATCAAAAGCGCTACGGACAACGGTCTTTTCCCACTATGGAATCAACATGACTGAAAGTTTTGCCGAACTGTTTGAACAGAGCCAACAGGCTATCTCCAAGCTGAAGCCCGGCGCCATCGTCACCGGCATCGTTGTGGAAATCCGCAATGACGTCGTCGTGATCAACGCTGGCCTGAAGAGCGAAGGCATCGTCCCCATCGAGCAGTTCCGCGATGAGCAGGGCGTGCTGGAGGTGCAGGTAGGCGACGAGGTGAAGGTTGCCCTCGAAGCTTTGGAAGACGGATTCGGCGAGACCAAGCTGTCGCGCGAGAAGGCCAAGCGCTCGATGGTGTGGGACGACCTGGAGCAGGCGTTCGACAAGGAAGAGACCATAGTTGGTCTCATCTCCGGCAAGGTCAAGGGAGGTTTCACCGTCGATATCAAGGACGTTCGCGCGTTCCTGCCCGGTTCGCTGGTGGATGTGCGCCCGGTGCGCGAC
>JBAPPP010000120.1:0-5943 GCA_049280175.1 Rhodanobacter sp. | reverse complement strand
GGCCGAGCCGGATGGTCCGCCGGCGCCGGTGAAATCGATGGGGCCGCCCAGTGACCTGGCACCGGTCACGGGCGACGCGCCTGCCTCGCCGGCACATGCATCCAGTGCGCCTTCCAGCAAGCCGCCGACACCACCGGTTGCGCCCGGGGTGCAGCCATGAATCGGCAGCGCCTGAGCCTGTGGTGGTTTATCGGCACGCTGGTGTTTGCGTTGTTGTCGATGCTGGTGCCGTTGCCCGGCGTGCTGGAGCCGTTCAAGCCGTATTGGCCGGCCTTGATCCTGCTGTACTGGTCACTGGAGTCGGAGGATCGGGTCACCCTGGGGTTGGCGTTTGCCATCGGGCTGGGTGCGGATCTGCTGAACGGCGTGGTACTCGGTGAGCAGGCGTTGCGCTTGTGCGCGCTGGTTTTCATCGCACTGCGTTTTCGTTCGCGCTTGCGGTTTTTCCCGATGTGGCAGCAGACCCTCGCGGTATTGGCATTGTTGTTGAACGACCGGCTGCTGCTGCTGATCGTGCGCGTGCTCGCTGGTGCATCGTTGCCGCCGGCCAGCTGGTGGATTTCGCCATTTATCGGCGCCCTGCTGTGGCCGTTCCTGTTCCTGCTGCTCGACGACCTGCGCGCGCGTTTACGCATTCAGTGATGCCACGCTGATGAAACTCCGGCGATCGATCAAGGACAACCGCGGCGAAAGTGCGCAGTTCCGGCGCCGTGCGGTGGTGGGCTTCATCTTGCTGCTGCTGGGCCTGTGCCTGCTGGTCAGCCGCTACATGCTGCTGCAGGTGACCCGACATGATGAGTTCGTCACCCGCTCGACGAACAACAGCGTCAAGCCGCGCGCGATTCCGCCGGCGCGCGGGCTGATCTACGACCGCAACGGTGTGCTGCTCGCCGACAACGTGCCGGCGTTCCGGCTCGAAGTGGTGCCCGACAAGGTGCAGAGCATGTCGGCGCTGCTCGCCCAACTCGGGGAAGTGGTACCGCTGGGACAGGACGATCTGGACACGTTCCAGAAGCAGCTCCAGCAAAGCCGTCGTTTCGACAGCGTGCCGCTGAAACTACACCTGACCGAAGACGAGATCGATCGCTTCGCGGTGAACCGCTGGCGTTTCCCGGGCGTGGACGTGGTGCCGTATCTGACCCGACGCTATCCGCTGGGTGGATTGTTCGCGCACGTAGTGGGCTATGTCAGTCGCATCGACGCCGATGATCTGGAGCGGCTCGATACGGATCGCTACAAGGGCACCAGCCATATCGGCCGCAGTGGCGTCGAGCGATCCTATGAAGACGTGCTGCATGGCTCGCCGGGCTACGAGCTCGTTGAGGTGAATGCCGATGGGCAGACCCAGCGCGTGCTGGAGACACATCCGCCGATACCCGGCAGGAATCTATATCTGAGCATCGACTCGCGCATGCAAAAGGCGGCCGATGCGGCGTTTGATGGTCGCCCGGGTGCAGCCGTAGCGATCGATCCGCGCAATGGCCAGGTGCTGGCGATGGTCAGCGTGCCGACGTTCGATCCGAACCTGTTCGTCAACGGCATCAGCAAGGCCGATTACACCGGGTTGATGAATGATCCGGGCAAGCCGCTGATCAATCGCGCACTGAAAGGCGTCTACCCACCCGGCTCCACGGTGAAGCCGTTTCTTGCGTTGGGCGGCCTCGAGGATGGTGTGCGGCGGCCCGAAGACACGGTGCTTTCCACGGGCGAATTCTGCCTTCCCGGACAATCGCGTTGCTATCGCGACGATGAACGCGGCGGCAATGGCACGGTGAATATGGTGCGCGCGATCGAGTTGTCGACCAACACCTACTTCTACAAGCTGGCGCTGGACCTGGGCATTGACCGGCTGAGCGCCTGGATGAGCCGTTTCAGTTTTGGCAGCAAGACCGGTATCGATCTGCTCGGCGAATCCGAGGGCATCCTGCCTTCGCGCGAGTGGAAGGCCAAGCACAGCAAGGCTGGCTGGTTTCCGGGCGAAACCGTGATCGCGGGCATCGGGCAGGGCTACTGGGAGGTGACGCCATTGCAGTTGGCGCACGCTGTCGCCACGTTTGCCGGTCATGGGGTGCCTTACCAGCCGCGGCTGGGGATGGCGACGAAGGCAGTTACCGATGAGCGAGCCCAGTTGCTTGCCAATCCGCCGAGCGGCCCCTCGCTGATCACCAAGGCTTCCCACTGGGACGTGATCGACGAAGGCATGCGGGCGGTGATTACCGGCGGCACCGGCAAGACGGTGGGACTGAATAATGGTTTTCCCTATCTGATTGCCGGCAAGAGCGGTACCGCGGAGCGCTTCTCGCGCACGTCCGAGGCCTACAACACCAACAAGAACACCGCCTATCTGGCGACACGCCATCGTGCGTGGTTCGAGGCTTATACGCCGTCGGATGATCCGCAGATCGCCGCTGTCGCCCTGCTCGAAGCCGGTGCGTGGGGCGCCCAGGATGCAGGTCCGATCGTGCGCAAGATTTTCGATGCGTGGCTGGCGGCCAAGGGGGCCACGGCGCCGGTGGATACGCCGCTAGCCACACCGGCAAGCGTCCCGGGCAATGAAGACATTCCAGTGGAAGATGCGTCGGCGCTGCCGCCGCCAGCGAGCAGCACCGACGGAGGCACGCCATGATCGAAACCATGCACGTCCGTCTGCGCCGCTTCATGCGCCGCATCCTCACCCGGCCACGGATCGACCTGCCGCTCGCGCTGGGCCTGTTTATCCTGGCGGGCGTCGGCCTGGTGACGCTCTACAGCGCCGGCGACCGCAGCCTCGCACTGGTCGGTGGCCAGGCTGGACGCTTCGTGCTGGGTGCCATGCTGTTGCTGCTGATTTCACGCATTCCGCCGTCGACGTTGCGCAACTGGACGCCGTGGCTTTACGCCGGCAGTACGGCCTTGCTGGTGGTGGTGGCGCTGCTCGGTGAAGGGCGCGGCGCGAACCGCTGGCTGAATCTTGGCGTGATGCGCTTTCAGCCGTCCGAACTGCTTAAGTTGACCATGCCAATGATGGTTGCCTGGTATCTGCATCCGCGCAAATTGCCGCCAAGCTGGAAAGACATCGCGGTGGTCGGCCTGTTGATCGCGATCCCCGCTGCCTTGATTGCCAAGCAACCGGATCTGGGCACGGCGTTGCTGGTGACGGCGGCTGGTGCGTTTGCGCTGTTCCTGTCCGGCATGGCCTGGTGGCGTATCGGCGTGGTGGTCGGTGCGGTCGGCGGGATGATTCCGGTGGCCTGGCACTTTCTGCACCAGTATCAGCGCGATCGCGTGCTGACCATGATCAATCCGGAATCCGACCCGCTCGGCAATGGCTGGCACATCATCCAGTCGCAGATCGCGGTGGGCTCCGGCGGCGTGTTCGGCAAGGGCTGGCAGCAGAGCACGCAGTCGCGGCTGGACTTTCTGCCCGAGCACACCACCGATTTCATCTTCGCCGTGTTCTCTGAGGAATTCGGCCTGATCGGCGTGATCGGGATCATGCTGCTGTACGCGTTCATCATCGGCCGCTGTCTGTGGATCGCGATGGAAGCTCGCGATACCTATTCGCGCCTGCTCGCTGGCGCGATCGGCATGAGCTTCTTTGTGTACGTCTTCGTCAACGGGGGCATGGTCGCCGGCATGTTGCCGGTGGTCGGCGTGCCGATGCCGATGATCAGCTACGGTGGTACCTCGGCCGTGTCGTTGCTGGTTGGCTTCGGCGTGCTGATGTCGATCCATGCCAATCGCAAGATGCATGAATGAACGGCCGTGCCAGCGTCATCAACGCGACGAATGTGCGCAACGGATGAGGCTTGGCGCCATGCACATGTTAGGCTTTCGGCGACGCCGCTATTTCGCAAGCGAAGCCCCTAAATGACAGCTATTCACGCACCGCGTCCGGCTTGTTTCACCATCGTGTTGACCCTGCTGCTGAGTTGCGTGCTGACGTCGGCGTTCGCCGAGACCCATCCAGGTCAGGCGGAGCTGGTACGCGAGGTGGCGCAGGACACCGGCAAGAGTCCGCAGGCACTCGACGCGCTGCTGGACGGTGCAAAGAAGCAGCAGGGCATCCTCGATGCCATCAGCCGCCCGGCCGAGGCGAAGCCGTGGGGCGAGTACCGGGCGATCTTCCTCACCGACCAGCGCATCGACGATGGTGTCGCGTTCTACCGCGAGCATCGCGCGCTGCTGGAGCAGACCGCCGGCCAATATGGCGTGGCGCCCGAGTACATCGTGGCGATCATCGGCGTGGAGACGTCTTACGGTCGCAACACCGGCAAGTACAAGGTGCTCGACGCGCTGGTCACGCTGGGTCTGTACTACCCGCCGCGTGCGAAGTTTTTCGGGCAGGAGTTGAAGACGCTGCTGGAGTTGCCGGATAACCAGCTGGCGGGCCCGGTGGACACACTCACCGGCTCTTATGCCGGTGCGCAGGGCTGGGGCCAGTTCATGCCCGACAGCATCCGCGATTTCGCGGTGGACGCGGATGGTGATGGCCGCATCGACCTGCAGAACTCGCTGCCGGACATTTTTGCCAGCGTCGCGAACTATTTCGCGAAACACGGCTGGGTGCGCGATGGCCAGGTCGCCGCACGGGCGCAGCCGGATGCAGCGGCGAAGCCAATCGCGGTGAAGGATTCAACGCCGCAGTGGCCGCTGGAGCAGATCGAGGCATGGGGTTACGCACCGCTGCAGTCATTCAATCCAGGGCAGCCGAGCAGCCTGCAGACGCTGCAGGGAATCAATGGACCGGAGTACTGGTTCACCTTCCAGAATTTCTATGTGATTACCCGCTACAACCGCAGTCCGCTGTATGCCATGGCGGTCAATCAGCTGGCGCAGGCGATCATTACCGGTGTGCATCAAGCGGATGGGGCACGATGAACATACGCGGCATCGTCCTGGCGATGTTGCTGGCAGCGCTGCTGCTGACCGGTTGCAGCAGCAGCAAGCCGCGGCCTGCGCGTGGCGTATCGCACAGTAGCGGCAGCAGTGGCAATGCATCGTCGTCATCGAGTGGTGCGGCCGGCGCTCCGTTCAACGACGACATCAGCAAATCCCAGGACAGCCGCTATCGCGACGGCAGCGACAGCGTGCCGGATGGTCCGCCGCCGGATATCAGCAAGCTGGTCGAGCCGGTACCCAGGCTCGAGCCGCATTCGCTGTACGGCAACAAGTCACCCTATACCGTGCTCGGACAAACCTATCGCGTATTGCCCAGCGCACGCGGCTATGACGAGCGCGGCATCGCTTCGTTCTACGGCAACAAGTTCCACGGTTACAAAACGTCCAGTCTTGAAAACTACGACATGTACGCGTTCACCGCAGCCAGCAAGACGCTGCCGCTGCCCAGCTATGCGCAGGTCACCAACCTGCAGAACGGCAGGACCGTGATCGTGCGGATCAACGACCGCGGCCCGTTCCACGAAGACAGGGTGATCGATCTCTCCTACGTCGCTGCCGTCAAGCTTGGCATCTGGCCCAAGGGCACCGGACTGGTCGAGGTGCGCGGGATCGATCCGGGCCAGCCGCTGCAGGAACTGCCGCCAGCGCCTGTGGTCACAAGCGGGAATCCCGGAATCTATCTGCAAGTAGGCGCGTTTTCCGATGCGGACAACGCCGAGCGGGTCGCGCAGCGCCTGCGTCAGGCGAATTTTGCGCCGGTGCAGGTGATCCAGGCGCAAGTCAATGGCCGCAACGTCCGCCGCGTGCGGGTCGGGCCGCTGGCTGACGTGGACAGCGCCGATCAGGTCACCGCCCGGATCGAAGATATGGGTCTGCCCCGGCCACAGGTCGCGGTAGACTGAGCGGTATTTATCATGCTGGCGTTCCCCAACGCCGACATTCAAAAACTGGACTGAACACAACGATGAATCTTTTCCGCCGCATCCTGATTCCCTTTGCTGCCACCACCTTGCTGCTCGGCGTAGCGGTCGCTCAGACGACACCGCCGGCACCGCCGCACCC
>JBAPPP010000119.1:0-10402 GCA_049280175.1 Rhodanobacter sp. | reverse complement strand
ATGCCCAACACAACGGGCGATCATGTTGGGCATCGCTGCGCTCACCCCAACCTACGCGATGCTCTACGGCATCGGCTGCCAGCCGTCGGCCTTGCGAATCTGCAATGGCTGGAAGCGGCGCTTGTAGTCCATCTTTGGATGGCCGTCGATCCAGAAGCCCAGATACAGCCAGGGCAGGCCGCGGCGACGGGCCAGCTCTACTTGCTGCAGGATGGCGTAGGTGCCGAGGCTGCGTGCGGTCTGGCTGGGGTCGTAAAACGTATAGACGGCTGAAAGGCCGGTGGGGCATACGTCGGTGACCGCGACGGCGAGCAGACGATCGCGCTCGCGCAGCTCGAGGAACAGCGTGGGACTCCACGGTGCAGTGAGAAAACGCCGAAAATCGCTGGCCTCGGCATCGTCCATGCCGCCGCCGGCATGGCGGCTCTGCAGATAGCGTTCGTATAGCCGGTGGCGCTCGCGGTTGTAGCCAGGAATCGACTCGCTGATGGTGAGGTCGGCGTTGCGTTTCAGGCAGCGTCGCTGCGCGCGATCCGGCTCGAAGTTCGCCACGTCGAGGCGACACGGCGTGCAGGCATGGCATTGCGGGCAATGCGGAAAATACAGGTGACCACCGGCGCGGCGAAAGCCGCGTTCCAGCGCCGGGCCGTACAGCTTGTCAAGTTGCGGTGCGGCCGGATCGATCACCAGATTCTGCGCCGTGCGCTCGGCGTAGTAGCCGCACGCATGAGGCAGCGTCTGGAACAGCCGGACTTGATCGGAGCGCATGCGGTGATTCTATGCCTGCACGATGGCGCTGCACCATCGGCAGGCGCGCAGCGATCAAACGACGTGCAGGTAGCGCAGCACCACCATCACGAACGCGACCAGCACGCCCAGCAGCACGATGCGGCGCGCGCGGGCCACCGTATGCCCCCGCTGCGTGGTCGGCGAGGGATTGCGTGAGGCGGCTAGCTCGTCACCATGCCGGATCACCGGCTCGATGCCGAGCTCGCGCAGCAGGGTGCGCGCCCTGGTGTAGTCATCGGCGCTGGTAATCCACACCTGCGCCCAACTGTCGCGGGTGTCCTGCTGTTGCGTATAGCTGAACCGCTGCCAGGTCGGGCGGTTGTAGTTGGAACGATTGGCCACGGTCGCTTCGATGCCATGTTCGGCCATCAGGGCGACCACGGCATCGATGTTTTCCTGGCGAGGTGAGGTATAGATCTGGCGCATATGCGCAGTTTACCCGGCTTGGCCGGCCTTGAACCGCGTTCGCTGGATCAGGGCTGGCGCAGGCGGATCAGGCCTTCCTGGGCGGAGGAGGCGATCAGCCGGCCATCGCGGCTGAAAATCTGCCCGCGCGCCAGCCCGCGGCCGCCCTGTGCGGTCGGACTGTCGAACGAATACAGCAGCCACTCGTCGACGCGGAACGGTCGGTGGAACCACAGCGCATGGTCGAGGCTGGCCATCTGCACGTTGTGGGTGAGGTAGGAGATACCGTGCGGCAGCGTCGCGGTGCCGATCAGGTGGAAATCCGAGGCATACGCTAGCAGTGCGCGGTGCAGGATGGCGGAGTCATCGATTGGCTGGGTCAGCTTGAACCAGATGTGCTGGATCGGCGGCCGCTTGGCCGGGTGCTGTTCATCGCGCGGCCATACCTGGCGAAAGGCGAACGGGCCGTCGATGCCGAGCCAGCGCTGCAGCTTCACCGGCAGCCGCGCCAGCTCAGCCGGTGACAGCGCATGCATGGGCTCGACGTCCTCTGGTGACGGCACCTCAGGCATCCTTGTCTGGTGCTCTACGCCTTGCTCGGGTACCTGAAACGAGATCGAGCCATCCAGAATCGGCTGGCCGTGCTGGATCGCCACCACCCGCCGCGAGGAAAACGAGCCGCCATCGCGGGTGCGCTCCACGCTGTAGACAATCGGCGCATCAATATCGCCGGCGCGCAGGAAATACGCATGCAGTGAATGCGCCTCGCGTGCGGGGTCCACGGTCTGTTGCGCCGCTGCCAGCGCCTGTCCCAGCACCTGTCCGCCAAACACAAAGCGAGTGCCAATGTCGCGACTCTGGCCGCGGAACAGGTTGTCTTCCAGACGCTCGAGCTGCAGCAGCTCGACCAGTTCGGTGACGTGGTTTGACGACATGGGGTGGGCGGCTCGAGAGGGCGTGAAAGGTGATTATAGCGGGCGCGACCCAGCGCTCTTGAGGCCTGCTCCCTCCCCCGCCTGCAGGGGAGGGTTGGGGAGGGGGCTCTTGATCTTTCCCGCAAGCGCGAGCCACCCCCTCCCAGCCTTCCCCTGCGAGCAGGGGGAGGAGCACAGCTACGGAGTCCCGTTGCGCGTCAGTCCGCTGCCATCCAGCACTTCAGCCCATGGAAACATCGGGCCCGGATCGAGCTTGCGGTGGACCTCGGTGGTGGGGTCGTCGCTGGCCGGCATCATCGCCCTATCCAGATCCTCATGGCCGGCGATCTGGCGCAGGTTCGGAAAGTCGCGCCGCAACTGAACCAGCAGGGCCTGCAGCGCGCTGATCTGGGCGGCCGGGTAGGGCTCGGTCATCTGCTGGTGCTGTGAATTCCACCAGTGCGGATACCGGCCCAGGTTCACCAGTTCGATGCCGATCGAGTTCGGGTTATGGCCGCGGACATGGTTCGCCACGCGGGTGCCGGGTACGTAGCGGTGGATCGTGCCGTCGCGGTCGATGTAGTAGTGGCCACTATTGCCGGTGCCGTTTTCGTGCAGCGCCCGTTCGCCGTACTGGCGGGCCGTAGCCATGTCCGGCAGCTCGGTGCAGTGGATCACCACCCGTTCGACGGCGCCGGCGGGTCGCTCGGGCAATTGGTCGATATAGGGCAACGGTTGATCATGAATGGTGGGTGACATGGATCAAGTCTCGCATGGGGCAAGGTCGGGCGGAAACGCTGCCTGTTAAGATGCCCGCCTTAGCTTTATGCAGTTTCCATGGAGACCGCCATGCGCGGCCAGATCATTCTTTCGCACGGTTCGGATTCCGGCCCGGACGCGACCAAGGTCAGCACGCTGGCCCAGCTGGCCGAATCATTGGGCTGGCGCACACAGCGGCCGGACTACCGTGACGACGATGCGCGTGGCCATGCCGGTTCGGTAGCGCCGCGGATCGCCCGCTTGCGCGCCACCATCGAGGAGCTGGCCGAGCCGCCGTTCCTGGTTGGGTCGAGTATGGGCGCGTTCGTGTCCGGACTGGCCTCGCTGGATGTACCGGTTGCCGGTCTGCTGCTGCTCGCCACACCAAGCGCGATTCCCGGTTATGCGCGGGCGTTCGATCTGCGTCGCGGCGTACCGACGCTGATGATCCACGGCTGGCGCGACGAGGTGTGTCCGGTGAGTGGCGTGCACGCGTTCGCCGCGCAGCGTCGATTGCCGATGCTGCTGCTCGACGACGATCACCGGCTGGGCGCCAGCATGGACGTGATCGCCTCGCAATTCCGCTTGTTGCTCGACCAACTGGCGGAGACCGCATGAGCCACTATTTCGCCACTTGCCCGAAAGGGCTGGAATATCTGCTGCGCGATGAATTGATCGCGATCGGCGCCAGTGACGTGCGTGAGGCGCTGGCCGGCGCGCATTTTTCCGGCACGCTGGAAACCGCGTATCGCGCGTGCCTTTGGTCGCGAATGGCCAGCCGCATCCTGCTGCCATTGGCCGAGTTCGACGCGGCCGACGATGACGCGTTGTATCGCGGTGTGCAGGACATCGACTGGAGCCAGCATCTGGCCGCGCACGCCACGTTCGCGGTGGACGCCGGCACCGCGATGAGCAAGCTCACCCACAGCCAGTTCATCGGCCTGCGGGTGAAGGACGCGGTGGTCGATCAGTTCCGTCAGCGTGACGGCAATCGGCCCGGCATCGACACTGATGAACCGGACATCCGGATCAACTTGCGGCTGCGCCGCGACCGCGCCACGCTGTCGCTGGACCTGGCTGGCTCGCCGCTGCATCGGCGTGGCTGGCGCGAAGTACAGGGTGAGGCGCCGCTGAAGGAAAATCTCGCCGCGGCGATGCTGTTGCGCGCGCGCTGGCCAGAGGTGTATGCGGCCGGCGGTGCGCTGCTCGATCCGATGTGTGGCTCCGGCACGTTGCTGATCGAAGGCGCTTTGATGGCAGCCGACGTGGCGCCCGGTCTGCGTCGTGAGTATTTTGGCTTTCTCGGCTGGCAGCAGCACGATATTGCGCTGTGGCGCAGCTTGCTGGACGAGGCGAAACAACGGGCCGACACCGGCCTGCGCGAATTGCGCAGCGTGTTCTTCGGCAGCGACGCCGACCCGCGCATGGTACAGACGGCCAAACGGAATGCGCAGGAAGCCGGTGTGGCTGGTTTCTTCACGCTGGACAAGCAGGACATGGTGCACGCCGCGCCACCGCCGGGCGTCGACTACGGCCTGGTCATCACCAATCCCCCGTATGGCGAGCGGCTCGGTGAGCGCGCTGAGATGCCGAAGCTCTATCGCACCCTGGGCGACGCGCTGCGCGCGCGTTTCAGCGGCTGGCGTGCCGCCGTGCTGGCTGGCGACGTGGAGCTGGGTCGCGCGATGCAGTTGCACGCGGACAAGCGATACGCGCTGTACAACGGTGCACTGGAAACCGTGCTGCTGACCTTTGATCTGGGCAAGCGCGATGAAGCGCCGCGCGAACCGAAGCCGCTATCGGCCGGCGCGCAGATGCTGAAGAACCGGCTGGAGAAAAACCTCAAGCATCTGCGCAAGCGGTTGATCCGCGAAGAAATCCAATGCTGGCGCGCGTATGACCAGGATCTGCCCGAATATGCCGCCGCGATCGATGTCTACGGCGACACGCGAGGCGACGATCATCTGCATATTCAGGAATATCGGGCACCGGCGGATGTACCTGCGGACATCGCCCGGCTGCGCCTGCGTGAAATAGCTCGGGTCGCCGGCGAAGTATTCGGGGTGCCACGCGAACGCATTGCACTGAAGACCCGCGAGCGCGGCAAGGGCGGGTCCAAGTACGGCCAGCTCGATCAGCGCAACGAGTTTATCGAGGTGCAGGAAGGCGGCCTGGATTTCCAGGTCAACCTCACCGACTACCTCGACACCGGCCTGTTCATCGATCATCGGCTGGTGCGCGCGAAAGTACGCGAGCTGGCTGACGGGCGCTGTTTCCTGAATCTGTTTGCCTACACCGCCACGGCCAGCGTCTACGCGGCGGCTGGCGGTGCGCTGGAAACCACCAGCGTGGATCTTTCGGCGACCTATCTTGAATGGGCGTCGCGCAATCTTGCGTTGAATGGATTCAGCGGCGCCAGTCACCGCTTGATGCAATTCGATGCGCTGGAGTTTCTGCAGAACGACCGCGAGCGGTACGGGCTGATCTTTGTCGATCCGCCCACTTTTTCCAACTCCAAGCGCGCCGACGACTTTGATGTGCAGCGCGATCACGTGAAGCTGCTGCATGCCTGCGATGACCGGCTGACGCGCGATGGCGTGATCGTGTTTTCCAACAATTTCCGTCGCTTCAAGCTGGATCGCGAGGAGCTTGAAAAGCGCTTCGAGATCGAGGACTGGACCGTGCCCAGCATTCCGTTCGATTTTTCCCGTCGCGCCGATATTCACGGTTGCTGGCTGCTGCGGCGGCGCCAGGCTGACACCGCGATAAACCCTTGGGATAACGCCCGGATTAAAAAGTAAACGCTTCAGTCCACATTAAGCCCGAAAAGCCGAGCATAGGTCCCGTATCAACGGAGAAAGCGTCATGACCAAGCGTTTCAGTGGTGCAGGCAAGTTGTTGGCTTTGGGCCTTGCGGTAGCGGCGACGGTGGCGGTGCCACTGACCGCGTCGGCAAGCGGCTGGAGCGGTCATGGCGGCTATGGCTACCATGGTGGTGGCTACCGTGGTGGTTATGGCTACCGCGGCGGCTATTACTGTCATGGCGGTTACGGGAGCGGCGGTCGCTGGATTGCCGGTGCCATCGTTACCGGTGCGGTGATCGGTCTGGTAGGCAGTGCGCTGGCTCCGCCGCCGGTTTACTACGGTCCTCCGGTTTATTACGGAGCACCGGGCCCGGTGGTGTATCAAAGCGGACCGCCGGTGGTTTATCAAAACGGACCGCCGGTGGTTTACAACGGACCGCCGCCGTCGACTTACGTTCGCGATGACGGTTACTGATCTCACGGTCAGCTGTAGTGCACAAAAAGCCCGGCCTCAAGCCGGGCTTTTTGTTTTCACGCCGGCACCACGTTGCGCACCCCAAGGATTGAGTCGAGTAGGGCAAATCACTTGGCATTCGCCCATGCGATTGCGATCAACTGCCATCTGCTGATCACACGATTTGAACAGTTGGCCCGGCATGCTTCGCGGCATGTTTTTTAACGATCCACGCCCATCGACCTCCCGCACGACGACCGTGCCGTCGGTTACGCGGAGGCGACCCTTATGACGACCTTGCAGTCCTCCATCCCCGTCACGATTGCCAAGCGATTTCAGCAGGTGCGTCAACAGACGCTGGAGCTGTGTGCCGGTTTGAGCGCCGAGGATATGCTGGTGCAGTCAATGCCGGATGCCAGTCCCGGCAAATGGCATCTGGCGCATACCAGCTGGTTCTTCGAGCAGTTCGTGCTGGGGCGTGATCCGGCTTACCGGCCGCGGGACTCGGCGTGGCTTTACCTGTTCAACTCCTACTATCAGTCGGTCGGTCCAATGCATGCCCGGCCGCAGCGCGGGTTGCTGTCGCGGCCTTCACTGGACGAAGTGTGGGCGTATCGCGAATACATCGACGATGCGGTGAGCGAGCTGCTGACCGCTGACGATGATCCGGAGCTGGCCGCCCTGGTCGAGCTGGGCCTGCAGCACGAGCAGCAGCATCAGGAGCTGTTGCTGACCGACATCAAGCATGCGTTCTGGTGCAATCCGTTGCAGCCAGCGTATCGCGGCACGAAAGCCGCTTCGCCAGGCGCGACGCCGGTACCGCTGCGGTTTGTCGATGGTCGCGAAGGGATCATCGAGGTCGGCCATCGCGGTGATGGTTTTGCGTTTGATAACGAAACGCCGCGCCACCGCACGCTCTTGCAGCCACACGCACTGGCCAACCGGCCGGTGACCAATGCCGAGTACTTGGCATTTGTGCACGAAGGCGGCTACCGCGAGCCAGGCCTGTGGCTGTCCGACGGATGGGCCACGGTACAGCGCGAAGGCTGGCAGCATCCGATCTACTGGCAGGCCGACCTGGCCAGTGAGTTCACCCTTGCTGGCGTGCGCGCGCTGGATCCGCACGAGCCGGTATGTCATCTCAGCTATTACGAAGCGGAGGCGTTCGCGCACTGGGCCGGCGCACGGTTGCCGACCGAAGCCGAATGGGAATCGGCGGCACACGGCGCCAAGGTCAGCGGCAACCTGCTGGATAAACAGCGCTTTCAACCGGCCGCGGCCAGCGACGGCGAAGGCCTCCTGCAGTTGTATGGCGATGTCTGGGAATGGACAGCCTCGCCGTATGTCAGTTATCCGGGCTTTCGCCCGCTGCCCGGTTCGCTGGGCGAATACAATGGCAAATTCATGTGTGGCCAATGGGTGTTGCGTGGCGGTTCCTGCGTCACTCCGCGCGATCACATCCGAGCCAGTTACCGCAATTTTTTTCCACCCCACGCCCGCTGGCAGTTTGCAGGGCTAAGACTGGGACAGGACCGATGAATGTGGAAGCCTGTGGCGTCAGTGACGACGATCGTCGCCCGCCAGTCAGTGATTTACTGGAAGTTGCCCAACGCGGGCTCGCGCTCAAGCCCAAGCGGCTGCCGTCGTGGTTGTTCTACGACGAGCACGGCTCCCAGCTGTTCGAGCAGATCTGTGAGCAGCCGGAGTATTACCTTACCCGTTGCGAAATTGCGCTGATGGCCGAACACGCCGGCAGTATTGCCGACGTGCTGGGTAGTGAAGTGCGCCTGGTCGAATACGGCAGCGGCAATGCGCGCAAGACGCACATGTTGCTGCAGCACCTGCAGGCGCCAGTGAGTTATGTTCCGGTCGAAATTTCACCGGAACCGCTGCGTCAGAGTGTCGGGCGACTGGCCAGGGAGTTTCCGCAGCTGCCGTTGCAGCCGCTGTGCGCAGACTTCAGCAAACCGTTGCGCCTGCCGATTCCACCCAGTGCGCCACGGCGCACGGTGGTGTATTTCCCCGGATCCACCATCGGCAATTTCGAGAGCCGCGAAGCAGCGGTGCTGCTGCGCAAGATGCGTAACGAAATGGGCGATGCCGGCGGCATCCTGATCGGGGTGGACCTGAAAAAGGATCCTGCGTTGATCGAGGCGGCCTACAACGACCGCGCCGGCGTCACCGCAGCGTTCACCCTCAACATGCTGACCCGGCTGAACCGGGAGATCGGCAGCAACTTCGAGCTGTCGGCCTTCGGTCATCGGGCGCATTACAACCAGATGATCGGGCGGATCGAGACGCATATCGTCAGCCACCGCGAACAACAGGTCAAAATGGGGCGCGCGAGCGTGGCATTCCGCGAGGACGAGGCGATCCAGGTCGAATACAGCTGCAAGTATTCACTGGCCGACTTCGCCGCCCTGGCCGCCAAAGCGGGCCTGGCTGTGCTGCGTGTATGGACCGATCCGCAGCAGATGTTCAGCCTGCAATATCTGGTGCGTGCGAGCACGGTAGCGCGCTGAACTGTGCCACTGCGTGGTGCAGCTTGGAGCGCGCGTTGCACGCGCTCCAAGGCTGAGTCCGCTTACTTGGCGCCGTATAGCGCCTGCACGTCGGCGGTCAATGCCGACTGACTGTCATTGCGTGCGTAGAACATGTGGCCGCCTGCGTATTCCTTCACCTGCACGCGGGTTGGATCACCCATTGCCGGCATCTGATCGACGATCAGCACCGAGGCCATGAACGGGCACGACAGGTCGTCCCAGCCGTGTGCGATCAGCACGCGCAGACCCGGGTCGTTTGCCACTGCTTCGCGCAGCTGCGACACCGAGCCCTTGTTGGCGTCGTCGTCTTCATGCCACAACTTGTTCACGTCGTAGCTCAGCGCGTTGTAGCGACCTTCATATTTCCAGCCCACGGTCTGGGTGACGAAATTGACCATTGCGCTGGTGGTCGGCGCGATGATGCCGTTGAGGATCGGGTCGCCGGTTTCCTGATGCGGTGCATACGGGAACGGGTCCCATGCGGTGACGTTGGAGTCATAGCGACTGCCGAGCTTGCCTTCGGCGCGGTACACCTCGCGCAGGTAGGCTTGGGTCTCCAGCCGGCCACCGGAACGTTTCACGAACAGCGGATCCAGTCCGGTCAACTCGGTCACCTTGTTGACCACACGATCGGCCGTCTGCGGATCGGATCGGCCCCGCATCAGATCGGTAGCGTATTCGCCACGCGTGTAGTCGATTACCGAAGCCATCGCCTGCGGGGTCAGCTTGTGTTCGCGCTCGAGATGCGCGGCGGCGATCGAAGGCAACGTGAGCATCCACGGCAGCGGCGACACGTTCTCGTCGTCCGACGCTGCTGGATCGAGATACGGCGACAGCAAGACCACGCCGTTCATCGCTACACCGAGCTGGGTTTGCAGATAATCGGTAATGCGCGGGCCGCGGAAACCGCCATAGCTTTCGCCGACCAGATACTTGCGCGAGGTCATGCGGCCGCTCTTGACCAGCCAGTCGTAGACGATGCGCGAGAGATACTTGATGTCGTTGTCGGTGCTGTAGAACTGCTTGGTCGCTTCCTTGTCGTCCACCAGTGCACGGCTGTAGCCGGTGCCGACCGGATCGATGAACACCAGGTCGGTGAAGCCCAGCCAGGTGCCGGGGTTGTCATGCAGGGTGGCCGGCTGCGACGGCGTGTCACCTTCGACGCCAAAGTTCACCTTCTTCGGCCCGATCGCACCGAAGTTCAGATAGACCGAGGACGCGCCCGGGCCGCCGTTGAGTGCGAACGTCACCGGCCGGTCTTTGCCGGACATGGTGTACGCGGTGAACACCACCTCACCGATGATTGTGCCTTTCTCATCGCGCACCGGCAGCGAGCCTATGGTGACGGTGTACTTGAGGGTCTTGCCGCTCACCGTGGTGCTTTGCGTCACGTGTGCGTCCGCTGGAAACGGCGGTAGATGAAAATCGCTGGTGCCGGCCGCGTCCGCTGCGGGTGGCGGTTTGTGTGCATCGGCCGCCAGTGTCGTGGTGTTGAGCCCCGCCAGCACCAAGGCGGCCAGCAGGGTGGATTGCAGAGACTTGCGCACGGATCGTTCCCCATCGGGTCAAAGATCCAAGCCTAACCTTCCGTGGCACGTCCGGAGTGTGCATAAAGACATGGGTGACGGGGCTTGCCAATCCTGCCAGTTTCCTCTCGCCTGACGTTCAACGCTGTGCCAATGCACCTTCGACGAACTGCTGCAGCTGCGACGCGTTGAGCGCTCCGGACTGCCG
>JBAPPP010000118.1:0-1594 GCA_049280175.1 Rhodanobacter sp. | reverse complement strand
TCGGCCTGCGCGAACGCCTTCAGCGACACGGTTTCCTGCGTCGGCACCGGCGCGTTGTCGCTCCAACTGAACGTGACGACACTGGGGTGGTTGCGTTCGTTCTGGCCGATCGTCAACGCGGACAGGGCCATCGTGGTGAGGACCGATGGGCTGACCGTGTTCGAGTCCGGCTGCCACGCGTCGCAGCACTGGTAGCCGGAGTCGATCATGATGCCGGCCGCGTCCATCTGCTGGTAGAAGTTGTCCGGCATGAAGTGGCCTTCGAGCCGGATCATGTTCAGGCCGAGGTTGCGCAGGATCGCGATCTGCCGCGCGGTGTCGGCGGCCGAGTAGTGCAGGAACAGGTCCGGTGTGTAACCGCCGCCGCGGGCCACGAACTGCACGCCGTTGATCGCGTACTGCCGCACCCCTTGTGGCGCCTCGGCGGACTTGCCGACCAGGCTGGACGTGACGGTGTCGATGCCGAACGTCTCGTGGGTGCTGTTGGCGACCATGCCGTTCTGGACCACGGCGGTGTCCAGGCCGTACAACGGTTGTGCGCCCATCTGATACGGCCACCACACCTTCGGGTGCGCGATCCGCAGGCGTGGATCCGTGAAGGACACCGTCGCCGTGGAGTTCGCCTGCACGGTCACCGATCGCGACACGGTGATCGGCGAACCGCCACCGGCAGGCGGGGTCACCGTCGCCGTCACTGTGCCGGTCCGGCTGGTGCCCGTGCTGTTGGTGACATCGGTCTTCACGGTCAGCGCGGAACTGCTCAGGTCGGCCGCGTTGCGCTGCACGACATGCGCGTTGCCGACCGACAGCGCACCCGCGACGTCGAGCTGCACCGGGAACTGGATGCCGGTGCTGTTGTCCGGCGGGATCTGGTTCCAGTCGACGTCATCGACGGTGAGCATGGTGGTCGGGTCGTTCGGGAAGACCTCGATGGCCAGCGAGTTGACGCCGGGCCGCAGTGCCTTCGTCACGTCGAACGTGAACCGGGTGTAGGCCCCGGTGACGGTGGTGTTGGTCGCGATCCGCCTGCCGTTGAGCCAGACATCGGCCGTGCCGACGACGCCGTTGACGATCAGTTTCGCGACCTGCCCCGAGGTCAGGTGCTGGGTGAAGTCGGTGCGGTACCACCACGGGTTCATGAACTGGGCGATGGTCTCCGGCCCGACCGTGGTCATCTGGCCGAAGCAGGTCTTCATGTTGTCCGCGAAGAAGACGTTCGGGCAGGCGCCATTCTGGAGCAGCGCCTCGACTTCGGTGCCGGGTGCGCCCGCGTCGTCCGGTTTGACCGACAGCCATTTCCCGGTGTTGAAGCCGGGTGTGGAGATGACCGCCCCGCCCTGGGTGGCCGTGGCGCTGGTGAGCACCTTCCAGCCGCCGGTGCCCAACACGGTCAGGCCCTTTGCCTTGTGACTCGCGGCGACGACGGCAGTGACATGGTCAAGATCGGCGGGCCGACTGGACGCCACCGCCGCTGACGTGCTCAATGCCGCCATCAGGATCAGTGCGGCGCCGGATGCCAGGCCCGCACCCACAGTTCGCCTCATGTTCGACACTTCCCGCCTTGCAGTACGACCGCTGCCGAGCAACGGGTGTC
>JBAPPP010000117.1:0-2218 GCA_049280175.1 Rhodanobacter sp. | reverse complement strand
GCGTATCGATGCCCAACATGACGGACCCGCAATGTTGGGCATCGCTACGCTCACCCCAACCTACAAGAGCCGTGGTCCCTGGGTCAGAGGCGGAATTCGCGGCCCAGATAGACTTCGCGCACTCTCTCGTCGGCGAGGATATGCGCGGGGGTGCCGCGCGAAAGCACTTCGCCGTCGCTCATGATGTAGGCACGGTCGCAGATGCCCAGTGTTTCGCGCACATTGTGGTCGGTGATCAGCACGCCGATGCCGCGTTCCTTCAGGTGTCGCACGATGCGCTGGATCTCGCCAACCGAAATCGGGTCGACGCCGGCGAACGGTTCATCGAGCAGCATGTAGCGCGGTTGCGCAGCGAGCGCGCGGGCGATTTCGACGCGACGACGTTCACCGCCGGACAGGCTGATGCCTTTCTGGTCGGCGATGTGCGAAATCTTCAACTCGTCCAGCAGGCTTTCCAGCTCGGCGTTGCGCTGCTTGAGGGTGAGGCCTTCGCGCAGCTCGAGCACCGCCATGATGTTGTCGGACACGCTGAGCCGACGGAACACCGACGCTTCCTGCGGCAGGTAGCCGATACCCAGCTTGGCGCGCGAGTGCATTGGCAGGCTGGTGATGTCCTGCTTGTCCAGCTTGATGCTGCCAGCGTCGGCTTCGATCAGCCCGACTACCATGTAGAAGCAGGTGGTTTTGCCGGCACCGTTGGGGCCCAACAGGCCGACGACTTCGCCCTCGCGGATCGAGAACGCAAAATCCCGCACCACTTTGCGCGCCTTGAAACTCTTTTGCAGACCTTCGGCCGAGAGCATGGGTTACGGTTGTTCCTTGGTCGGGGTCGAGGCACTGCCGGCGCTTGCCGGTGCGGCAGTTGGCGGCGTCGCATGCGGTGCATTGGCAGGAGCGGCGGGCTTGGCGGGGGCTGGCGCGCCGGCAGCCGGTTTCGGCTTCGGCAGGAAGATCATGTGCACCAGGCCATCGCCACCGCTGTTGCCGGTCATATAGCTGGTCTGGGTGTTGTAGGTGAGTTTGTCACCATGCGCCTCACCGCGACCTTGCTGGTGGACGACGGCATGGCCGGTCAGTACCGCAATGCCGTTGATGTTGTCGTAATCAAGCTGATCGGCATCACCGGTCATCAGGTTTCCGGCATCGTCGACCTGTTCGATATGCGCCAGCTTGCCCTTGTTGACCGTGATCACGATGCGGCTGATCTGGGTGTCGGCATCGATATAGACCAGCGCCTTGTCCCCGGTAGCCTTGAGCGTGCCCTGGGTGGCGATCACGTTGCCGGTGAGCGTCGTGGTGGTGTTGGGCAGGTTGAAGCCGTCGGTGGACGTGGCGTGCAGGTCCATCGGCTGGTTGCGGTCATCTTGCTTGGCCAGTGCCGGTTGCAGGATGAACAGGCCCAGCAGGAGCAGGCTGACCCGGAGCCCGTTTGGGTGCGCGTGGCGGGAAAGTGATGTGCGACGCATCAAGCAGCTCCAGATGGTTTTCGTTGAGGTTGGCACGCATGCCGATGCCGGTCATTGTACGTTCGCCCTGCACGACATGGGCCGGCTGCGCCGTTTCCATGCGGTTTTCCTTTGGCCAGAGCGTGGCTTCGGACGTATTCAGCGTCGTTACCGGCGTTGCAACCCCGTTCGCCGTGGTATACGCCGGCCGGTGCATGTAGACCGGGCCTTGCAGCTTGATCAGGGTGCCGCTCTTGTCGACCCAGCCATACAGCGAATTGCCGTCCCAGTCGGGAAGGACGCCGGGCTGTTTGGACGGAATCACGAAGTTGGGTGTGATGATGTACAGCGTGTCATCTTCATCGTGGCGATCCAGCTGCGGCGAGGTCATGCTGAAACTGGGCAGGCCATCGATGCCGTACGACCACATCTTGAAGTGGTGCAGCGTGTAGCCGGAACGTGGTGGGCCGACAAAATCGTGTTCCGCCGCCTGGGGGCTCAGCCACCACATCAGTCCCTGACTGCCGGCAGCAGCGAGCCCGACCAGCACGATGGCGACGGTCAGGCGGCGCTCGCGCAGATAGGTCATCAGGCTCACAGCCAGCGTTCCCGTTCGGCGGCGCTTTTGCCCTGGGCGTGCAGGATCAGGTCGCACACTTCGCGTGCAGCACCCTGGCCGCCGCCGAGACGAGTCTGCCAATGTGCCTGCTCGGCGACCCACGGATGCGCGTTGGCAACCGCGACCGCCAGGCCGGCGATGCGCATGGCCGGCA
>JBAPPP010000116.1:0-5523 GCA_049280175.1 Rhodanobacter sp. | reverse complement strand
GCCCAACACATTGAGCCTCGATGCATGTTGAGCATCGCAGCCATACCGCGTTGGGCATCGCTGCGCTCACCCCAATCTACGGATTATCGCTTCGATTGAGCCAGTCCTGCGGCGTAAGTGCCGTCATTCCGTGCTTGAGACGCGCCCGGTCGCATTGCGGGTCCATCGCACCCGACTCCCACGATGGCGTCACCTCGCGGCACACCGATGGCCGCTGCACGTAGATGCTGCACTGCGTGGCTTCACCCACCCTGCCGCGCAACGCGACGCAGTGCGGCTGCACGACGTTGGTACCGAGCATCGCGAGCCGGTGTGGATCAAGCTTTTCGGTCAGCTCAGGCGGCACGCTGCCGCTCAGCGAGGCTTCCGCCTCCGACCAGTGAAACGCCACCCGAAAAGTGGCGCAACATGCGCCGCAGCGCAAACAAGGATGTTCCATCAGATTGGCCAACGCGCACTCCACTGCGCGCCACGCGCGAATTTTAAATCCTGAAGACCCGCAAGAGTCTGCCTGGGCCGCCTACGGCTCCCCGGCAAACGTATTGCACTGACCCATGTCACCGCTGTTGAAACCTGCCTTGAACCACTTTACCCGTTGCGCCGACGTACCGTGGGTGAACGAATCCGGCACCACACGTCCCTGCGCTTGCTGCTGCAACGTATCGTCACCGATCTGGCTGGCGGCATTGAGCGCCGATTCCACATCACCGGACTGCAGCCATTGCAGGCGTTGCTGGGTGCGATTGGCCCATACGCCGGCGAAACAGTCAGCTTGCAACTCCTGCCGAACGGACAAGCCATCAGCGCCATCCATCGGCGCACCCTGACGACGTGCCGCGTCCACCTGATCGAACACGCCGATCAGCTTCTGCACGTGGTGACCCACTTCGTGCGCGATCACATAGGCGCGGGCGAAATCGCCGGACGCGTGAAAGCGATCCTGCAGCTCCTGGAAGAAAGCCACGTCCAGGTACACCTTCTGATCACCCGGGCAGTAGAACGGCCCCACCGCCGTCGAGGCGGCGCCGCAGGCGGTACTCACGCCGCCGCTGAACAGTTCGAGCTTGGGATCGACATAGGTTTTGCCGTTGGCAGCAAAGATGTCGCCCCAGGTCTTCTCGGTCGAACCGAGAATCCTGCTGACGAACTCCTTCTGCTGCGGATCGACTTGCGCCGGCACACCGCTCTGCGTCGATGCGTTGGGCTGAGTGCCACCCTGGTCCAGCAGCGCCAGCGGATTCTTGAAAAAAATCCAGCCAAGGATCGCCATGATCAGGATGCCGCCCAGGCTCATGCCCCGACCGCCTCCAAAACGCGGGCCGCCACCGCCACTGTCGACTTCGACGTTGTTGCTGCTTTCGCCTTTCTGCCAGTCCATAGGTCCCCCGCGGAGAAGTGCATGCGCCAGAAGTCGCTGCCCGACGATAGCGCCACACCAGGATCACGCCAAGCGCTCGCTGCAGCTACAGTAGGCCATCTTTCGCGAGGACCCACTATGACCTATCTGCCCGCCCTGGTTACCCTGCTCACCGTGCTGTTGTTGGCCGGCACCATGTACGCGGTGGGTCGCGCCCGCGGCCGCCATGGCATCAAGGCGCCGGCGGTCACGGGTCATCCGGCTTTCGAGCGCGCCTACCGGGTGCAGTTGAACACGCTGGAAAACACCGTCATGTTTTTGCCAACGCTATGGTTGGCGGCAAATTATGGTTTCAGCGGTTGGGCGGGTATCGCCGGACTGGTCTGGCTGGTTGGCCGGGTGTGGTATGCGGTGGCCTATCTCAAGGACGAGACCAAGCGCGGCCCGGGCTTCACTGTCAGCGCGATCGCCTGGGTGGCCTTGTTGGTGATGGCCTGCATCGCTGTCTGCCGGCTCATGCTGCTCGGCTGAAGTTTGGGCCTTCAGCACTCCCAAGTGACCCTCACTGCGGTGGAACTTGCCGGGATCATCCCGGGCTTCAAGACACCGCAGGCAGGAGTGCAAGCCGCTTATGCGGTCACCTTATCCACCACGGTCTTATCGCAACCGTGCCACATGGCAGGATTGCCTGCGCTACCAGCATGCCGGTAGCGTGCAATCCATGAACACCACGCGCGCTATCCGTCCCGATGGCTCGCGTGTCCTGACAAGAACCGCGGCACCGCTGGATGTCATGTACGCCGAAACTTCCCCCATGCCGCCTTTGATACCTCCCGCGCGGAACGAGGGACATGCCGATGCGCAGCCGCCGAATCTGTGGGCAGCGCTGGGGCTGATCCTGTTGTATTTCGTGCTGCAGGCCGTAAGCAGCACGCTGGTCGTGCTGGCCATCGAAGTTGCAGACGGCTTCAATCTACAAGGTGGCGCGGCGCATCTCGGTGCCACGGCCCAAGCTCTGCTGGCACAACCGGACGTCCAGGCCGTGACGGCAATGCTCACGCTGAGCGTGAGTGCATCGCTGACCTTGCTGGTGGCACAGCAGAAATGGCCACGGCTATGGTCGCTGGCGTTGCCGCCGGGTTTCGGCTTCACGCTGCCGGCACGCCCGCAGTTCTTTGTGCTGGCGGTTGTCGTGGGACTGGCTGCTCCGATGCTGGGCGGACTACTGACCCACCTGCTTGCGCACGACCACGACGTGAGCCAGAACATCCAGCAACTCGGCCGATCTGCGTCTCCGGGGCTGCGCATCCCGTTGGTGCTGGTCGTGACGAGCCTGGGGCCGCTGGTGGAAGAACTGCTGTTTCGCGGTGTGCTGCTGTCGGCACTGATCCAACAGGCATGGATACCGCGATGGCGTGTCGGTTGGGCGGTAGTGCTCAGCTCGCTGGCGTTCGCGCTGGTCCATCTGCCGGGCCTGCATTTGCAGTGGTACGCGCTGCCTCAGCTGATGCTGCTGGCGCTGGCATTGGCATGGTTGCGACTGCGCTCCGGCTCGATCTGGCCTGGAGTGTTGGCGCATGGCGCCTACAACTTGCTGGCGGTGGCGGCGTGGTTTGCGGCGACCCACCTGCCTGGCTGATCTCTACGATGAGGCCGCATTGAAACCACGCAACAAGCGCGCGGTTTCAAATACCGGCAGACCCATCACGCCGGAATAGCTGCCTTCCAAGTGTTCGATCAGCAACGCGCCGCGGCCCTGGATCGCATACGCACCCGCCTTGCCGAACGGCTCGCCGGTGGCGACATAAGCCTGGATGGTCGGCTCGTCCAGCGTGCTGAAACGCACGCGTGAGATGCATGTTTCGGATCGCTCCTGTTCTGCACTGACCACCCACACTGCGGAAATCACCGCATGCGTGCGGCCCGACAAACGGCGCAACATGGCTGCGGCATCGTCCGCATCCTGCGGCTTGCCGAATACTTCGTCATCGAGCACCACTTCGGTATCCGCACCGAGCACCACGGCATCCTGCGCACCCGCCAAGCTGGCCAGCCCGGCACGTGCCTTGTCGCGGGCGACCCGGCTTACATAGTCCTGTGGCGATTCACCCGACGCGCGCTGCTCGGGCACGTCGACGTGGATGGCGGCGAAATTGATGCCGAGCTGCTCCAGCAACTGGCGGCGGCGCGGCGACTGTGAGGCGAGGTGGAGCATGGAGGTTCCGGTTCAGCGGCAGGACGCAAGCATAGCCGTGCTCAAAGTGTCAGACCGTACTCGCAGAACTCCCGGTCGCGTTGCCAGCCCAGCGACTCGTACAACGCCTGCGCCGGCGCGTTGTCCAGCGCGGTGGACAACGACAGGCTTGCCGCGCCCAGTGACCGCGCGTGCTCCGCCGCCGCGTTGAGCAGTGCCGCCGCGACGCCCTGACGGCGCGCACTCAGCGACACGAACAAATCATTGAGCAGATAAGTGCGCACCGTGCGCACCGAAGAGAACAGCGGATACAGCTGGGTGAAACCGACCCCTTCGCCCTGCCCGTCACGTGCCAGCAGGATCAGCGATTCATGCTGCCGGAAACGTTCCGCAAGAAAGCTGCGCGCACGCGCGAGATCCGCCGGCTGACCGTAGAACTGACGATAGCCATCGAACAGCGCCGCCAAGGTGTCGAGGTCGTGGATCGTGCCTTGTTGAAACTGAAAGGACATGCGGCTGGATAGCTTGGTAGGTTGGGTTGAGCGTAAGCGAAACCCAACATCGACGCACCCCTGTTGGGGTTGCGGGCTGCTCCTGCAGCCCGCCCTTCGGGCCATTCGCTGCGCGAATGTTCGCTTCGGCATCCTGCCTTCGCAGTCGCATACGCTCACCGCCAACCTACGCACTGCTCAAGCGCGGTGGTAGGGATGACCTGCCGCGATGGTGGTGGCGCGATACAGCTGCTCGGCCAGCACCAGCCGCACCAGCATGTGCGGCAGGGTCAGCGGCCCGAGTGACCAGCTTTGTTCGGCACGCACCAGCACTTCGGGTGCATGGCCGTCCGGCCCACCGATCAGGAACGCAAGATCGCGCCCTGCCATGCGCCACTTCGCCAGCTGTTCGGCCAGTTCCTCACTGGACCACGTTTTGCCACGGCCATCGAGCGCAACTACATGGGTATCGCGCGGCAACGCTGCGAGGATCGCGGTGCCTTCCTCATGGATCGCACGGGCATCATCGCGACCTTTGCCACGCACACCGGGCTTCAGTTCAACCAGTTCGAGCGGTAGCTCATGCGAGAGCCGCTTGCGGTATTCGGCAAAGCCATCCGCCACCCAGCCGGGCATGCGTTCGCCAACGGCGATCAGGCGTGCGCGCATGCCACGCTCCTATCAAGTAACGCGCGCGTAGCGCAGCGTTCGCCTCCTCTCCCTTGCGGGGAGAGGATTGAGGTGAGGGGCCAATTTTGCGAATCACCGCATCTACCTCCCCTCCGTTGCGGGGAGAGGACTGAGGCGGCCCCATCTTGCGGCTCACCCCACGCGAATTCAGCCAGCTTGTGCAGTATCAGCGTCGTGCCCGTGGTCGCCCACCGTCCACAGTCGCTCGAGACCGTAGAACTCGCGGATGCGCGGCAACATCACATGGACGATGACGTCGCCCAGATCCACCAGCACCCATTCGCCTTCGACCTCGCCTTCCACACCCAGCGGCATGACGCCTGCCTTCTTGGCGTACTTGGAAACTTCGTCGGCAATCGATTTGACGTGGCGTGCCGAGGTGCCGGAGGCAATCACCAGCAGGTCAGCAATGGAGGTCTTGCCGCGAACGTCGATCTCGCGAACGTCCTTGGCTTTCAGTTCTTCCAGCGCGTCGATGACCGACTTGCGCAGGGTGGCCGTGGTAACGGACTTGTTCGTACGGGCAGTACTCAAGAGGGAGAGCCTCGATGCGTGATCGCAGCGCGAAATGGCGCGGGCGCAGTATAACCGCCCTTCCGTCAAGGGGTATTTAGAGCCCGGATCAGGGCTCCAGCGTCCGTTTGGCCAGCCGGTACTCGTACATCAGGCGCGCCACCAGTTCGGCGGCCGGCTGTGGACGGACCAGGCCGGCCGCCTGCCCGCACCATTCGGACAGCAGGTCACCACGCCCGGCCGCTGCCGCTGCCCGGCGCAACGGCGCGGTGAGTGCG
>JBAPPP010000115.1:0-2892 GCA_049280175.1 Rhodanobacter sp. | reverse complement strand
TTGCCGTGGGCGGTAATGCCCTCGGCGTCGGCGCTGTCCGGCAACGCAAAACGGCGATGGAACACGCCACGTGCGCGCTCCACCCGGGTGAACTTGCCGTCCTGGCCGCTATGGCCGGCATCGCGTTCACCCTTGATGGTGAGCACACCCTTGTCCATATTCACCTCGATCTGCGCCGGATCCACGCCCGGGATATCGGCAAGGATCACGAAGCGCTGCTCGTCCTCGCGGATGTCCACCCGCGGCGCCCATTGGCTGGTCACGACGCTGGAGGCATCGCTGTCCTGCGGCTGCAGGAATCGATCGAACGCCTGCCGGACTTCCTCGGGCAGATGGTTGCTGCTGTTCCAGATGGAATGACGACCCATATGCATCTTGCTGTCTCCTCGAATGGATTGCGGTGCAATCACCGCCTGTGGGAGAAAATAGGTGCGCCGGCGGACGATTCAAGGCGACAGGCACGATCTGGCGGCTTAGCATGTTCAGATTCCCCACCCGAGTGCGACCCTGTATGACCATCCAGTCCGGCAACATGATTCCCGACACCTCCATTCAAGTCATCGGCGGCGAAGCACAGGCACGCCATACCGGTGAGCTATTCGCCGGAAAAAAAGTCGTGCTGTTCGGCGTACCGGGCGCATTCACCCCGACCTGCTCGAACAAGCATCTGCCCGGCTACGTGCAGCACAACGCCGAGTTCCAGGAACGCGGCATCACGGTGATGTGCCTGGCCGTCAACGATGCCTACGTGATGCAGGCTTGGGCCGCTTCCCAGCACGTCCCCGCCGACCTGCTGATGCTCGCCGACGGCAACGCCAGCTTCACTCGCGCACTCGGGCTGGAGCTTGACGGCACTCCCTTCGGCATGGGTCAGCGCACCCGACGGTTTGCGCTATACGCCGAAGACGGCATCGTGCACCAGCTGCACCTCGAAGCGCCCGGCGAATTTCGCGTCTCCAGTGCGGAAGCCATGCTGGCCTCGATCGGCCGGTAAGCCATCTCTTAAAAGAGCCTGTCGTCATTCCTGCGGCTCTCGTTAGCCGCAGGGCTGATCAATCAGGCTGTGCTTTTGAACAATGAAGCTGACCATCCATCGACTTCATGCATTTGAAAGACACTGGATTCATCTCACTGCATACAGCCCCCATCCCAGACGTTTGGCCTTCCGTGTAGTGGACTTTCGTCCGACGCCTCATATGCAGCACTCCTGCTGCCTACGCAGGCTTTGGTGTGTTGCATCGACCGACTGAAACGGCCACCCGTAACGGACATTTCTCTAATGTCTGAACAGCCAGTCATTCGGTAAAACTACTTAGTATACGGGCGTAAAATTGCAGTCGCGCCAAAGTGTTTCGGATGAGCACGATCACCTTGCCATGAATCAGCGGAGATCGGCATGGAGCATCTAACAGTCGTAGCTATCGCAGTGGCGGCGGGCCTTGCCGGGACAGCCTCCGCCGATGACAAGCCAGTCGTGGTCACACCAGACAACTTCGTTCGTGCTGAGACAGACATGTACTTCAGCAAGACGGTCTCCGACGGTGGTTTTGGCAAGCTGGTCCACCAGCGCGAAGCGCCTTCGATCGATCACCAGACGGTAGTGCGCATGAACCGCGACACCCTCTATTCGTCGGGGGTGTTCGATCTTGACGCCGGACCGGTCACCATTACTTTGCCAAACGTCGGCAAGCGTTTCATGTCGCTGCAAGTTCTTTCCGAGGATCAATACACGGCCGAAGTGAGCTATGCACCGGGAACGCACACCTACGATAAAAGCAAAATAGGTACGCGCTATGTGTTCTTCATCGTTCGCACGCTTGCCGATCCCAACAGCCCGAAAGACATGGAGGCGGCGCACGCAGCGCAGGATGCAATCAAGGTTCAGCAAGCCGCGAAGGGGAGCTTTGAGGTGCCCAAGTGGGACCCAATCTCGCAGGGCAAGGTGCGCGATGCGCTTGCGGAGCTTGGTCGGCTTGGTGCGAGCAGCGAGGCTGCGTTTGGCACTAAAGAGCAGGTATCACCGCTTGACTACGTCGTGGGCGCCGCGGTTGGCTGGGGCGGCAATCCGATCTATGCGGCCAAATACATCATGGTGAATCCGAAACTCAACGATGGAAAAACAATCTATCGGCTTACCGTGAAGGATGTGCCCGTCGATGGATTCTGGTCGATCAGCGTCTATAACGCCAACGGGTTCTTCGAGAAGAACGACCTAGACGCGTATTCGCTCAATAATTTGACGGCGAAAGCAAACGCGGACGGCTCCTATACGGTCCAATTCGGTGGTTGCAGCAAAACTTCGCAGAACTGCTTGCCGATCGCAAATGGCTGGAACTACGCCGTCCGGCTCTATCGGGCGCGTAAGCCTTTGCTAGATGGAACGTGGACGTTCCCAGAGGCACAACCAGTTCAGTAACCTGGACATGACGACGTACCGACGCCCACGAAGTCAGTGAAGTTGTATCAGCGTAACGTCCGCTTGCGCCGCAATCGGTCCTTGCGCGGCAGACGATCAAACAGCGGCCTCGGGATGTCGCTTGCGACCCCGAGCTGCGGTTCCCGGGCAACACAAGCGCGCGTTCAGTCGCGCCCACGGAAGCTAGCGTCGGGGATGCTTCAGCCGCGCCGAGCGGCCTCGATTGCGGCGATATCGATCTTTCGCATTCCCATCATGGCTTCGAACGCGCGCTTGGCTACGGCTGGATCAGGATCGGTGATCGCGGCAATCAGGGCGCGCGGTGTGATCTGCCACGATAGCCCCCACTTGTCCTTGCACCAGCCGCATTCGCTTTCCTGGCCGCCGTTTCCAACAATCGCGTTCCACAGGCGGTCTGTTTCGACCTGGTCGTCGGTCAACACCTGAAACGAGAAAGCCTCGCTGTGCTTGAACGC
>JBAPPP010000114.1:0-6256 GCA_049280175.1 Rhodanobacter sp. | reverse complement strand
GGCGAGCGGCAGGGCATCGAGCAGCGCGGCGGTTTGCGGGCAGCGCGCGGCATGCGCGTCATAACGTTCGCCGTGTCGGTGAAAGAAATACGCATCCCAGGCAGGTTGCTGGGCACCGGATGATCGCAGCAGATCGGCAGCGTCCTGCGGCGAATCCGTCTGCAGAAATGACTCCAGGTCCTGCGGTTGCGATAGCACGGCGCGCAGTTCATCCCGGATCGTGGCGGTGTTGGCCTCTAGCTCCGCCAGCCATGGAAAGCGCTCGCGCGGGTAATACGGCTGGCTCGGTACGCCCGGGAAATAGAGAAACTTGGGCTGCTGACGTGAATCGGGCAGCGTGGCTTTTTGCTCACCCAGGTAGATGGCAAGACATTGTTCCACCCGCACCAGTTCCGACGCGCCGTAACGTTGACGCAGCGGTTCGAGAATGTCATTGAAGAGGCTGCGCCGTCCTTCGAGAACGAATTGGGTGGCGCGCTTCACGAACTCGCGCAACTCGGGCGCCGTCGTTTCATCACTGAGCCAGCGTCCTTTTGCCTGCGCCGTATTGAGGGCGTTGAAAGTGGCAACCAGCGCCTCCTGGCGTTCTCCCTGCTGATCGAGTAGCACCCCCAATCGCAAGCGCGCCAGGAACATGTCGGGCTTGAGCTCCAGCCCGAGGCGCAAGGCATCGATGGCTCCCTGAATGTCACCCTCGGTCATCTGAGCCACACCCAGTTGGTGCAGCGTGAATGGCTCCTGCGGATGCGCGTGATGCGCCCTCTTCAACAGCTCAACCGCCCGACTCGCCTCAGCGCGAGCGAGGCTGATGCTGGCCAGTTGCTGCAACGCCTCCAGATCGTCGGGCTCTGCCTCCAGCAGATGCCCATAAGACTGCTCGGCAAGGGCCTGGTCACCTTGACGCAAGCCCAATCGGGCCTTTTCACGAAAATCCGTCGGGCGTTGATGTTGCTCGTTCTTCATTGCTGGTTTCACTGTCGGATGGACTGCGGGGATCCGGATACGGCTCCACAGCGGGCTGAACTAGCCGGCATAATACGCGGTGGCGCATCCCATTGCCCTCGCCCGCAACGCGTCGCCTCGAAAATCACCCTGCGCAGCGCTACATTAAAGCGAGCGCTCCGCCGATCTCCTGACACCGAAAGGGTACAAATGACTCCTCGCCTACAAGGACTGAGCCCCTCCACCCGCACGCACATCATGGTCGCGGGCGAAGCACTCGAAGCCGGTCGGGTGGACGAGGCCGAACGTCATCTCGCCGATGCCACGGCGTCCGATCCGTATCACCCCGAAGTCTTGCGGATGCAGGCTGGCATCCACAGCCTGCGCGGCCGACCCCAACAGGCCCTCCACGCGATGCGGCAGGCATTGTCGCAACGCCCGCAGGACGCGATTTACCACAACACCATGGGTACCCTGCTGGGTAGCGTCGGCGAGTTCGACGCGGCGATTGCCTCGCTGCGCCGCTGCTGCGAACTGCAGCCGGATCTGGCGATCGCCTGGTACAACCTCGGCGTGATGCTGACCAAGTGTGTGCGCAACGATGAGGCGGTGGTCGCCTTGCAGCGTGCCGTTGCCCTAACGCCGGATCATGTGGCCGCACGTGCCCTGTTGGGCGACATGCTGCGTACCCGCGGCCACGTCGAAGAGGCCGCAGCGGAGTATCGCAAGGTGCTCGCGGAGCAACCCTGGGCCGGCATGGCGTGGTGGGGACTGGCCGATCTCAAGACCACGCGTTTTGCCGATGGCGATATCGAACGCATGCAGGCGGCGATACAGCAGCCGCGCGCGGGCGATGATGACCTGATCGCCACGGGTTTCGCGCTGGCCAAGGCACTGGATGATGCCGGACGTTATGCCGATTCGCTTGCCGCGCTCGCCGAGGCCAATGCGATTGCCAGACGGCGACAGCAATGGAATGCCACCGCCTTCTCCACGGGGATCACAGCGGTCAATCAGGCTTTCGTGCCACCACCCGCCGGCGCAACGGAAGCGCTCGGCAATGAAGTCATCTTCATCGTCAGTCTGCCGCGATCCGGCTCGACGCTGGTCGAACAGATCCTTGCCTCTCATTCGTCCGTCGAAGGTGCCGGTGAGCTGCCCGATCTCCCGCTGGTGTTGGCGGAAGAATCGCGGCGTCGAGGCAAGCCCTTTCCCCAGTGGGTCGACGCGATGCAGCCGGCGGACTGGGAGCGACTCGGCAGGCGCTATCTGGAACGTACCGCGCATTGGCGGCGGCAGCGCCCGGTCTTCACCGACAAATTACCCAACAACTGGATGTACATCGGTGCCATAAGAGCCATGCTGCCGTCGGCACGCATCATCTGCTGCCGTCGCGATCCCCTGGAAACCTGCTTTTCCTGTTACCGCCAACATCTGTCGAACAACGAATACTCACGCACGTTCAGAGACCTCGCCAGCTTCTGGGGCGATTTTGATCGCAGCGTGAGTCATTGGTCCGACCTGCACCCTTCACGCATCCTTGAACACGGCTACGAAGACCTGCTTGCCGATCCGGAAGCTCGGATTCGTGACCTGCTGGATTTCTGCGGCCTGCCGTTCGAATCCGCGTGCTTGCAGTTTCATGAAACCAAGCGGGAGATCCGCTCGCCCAGCGCGACCCAGGTACGCGAACCCCTGCGTCAGGACACCGCGAGTGCGCCGCGCTATGGCGCGCTGCTTGATCCATTGCGGGACGCGTTGGGCATCAGCCTAGACGGCTGAGCAGCTGAATTGATCGGAAGCTCACGCCCGGCAGAGGCGTGATTGCACTCCCACTTCACCGTCCGCCGGAAATCGCCTGACGGAGCTTTGTCAGCTGCTGCTCGTACGGTCGCCATTCTTCAAAAGAGCGGGTGTGGATGGGCTCGCGCACCTGCACCATGCTGAGTGTGGCAACCACCGATTTGTTGCGCGTGAGGTCCACGCACCCGGGTTCCCAGTCCAGCCCGCAGAACGCAAACACCTTGCGCGCCGTCTCCTCGGGCTGACGCACCAGTTCGCCGTACTCGACATCCAGAATCTCCCCCGGCATGGCGCTATGCCAGTGCGCGAGCACGCGGCGGTATTGCAGATAATGTGCGGCCAGCGCATCAAGGTCATAGCTGTAGGGGAAGGAGTCACCCAGCAGCGCGCGGTAATTGGAGAAGCAGACATCCATCGGCTCACGCACCAGATTCAGGATGCGTGCCTGTGGCAACGCGCGACGAATCATCCCCGCGATCATCCAGTTCCGCGGCAGCTTGTCGATAAAGAACTTCGCGCCCGGCGCCCGCCACTGGCTCTGTGCAAGGTAGCCCCGACCGATGTCTGCATAGTCGAGGTCAGGCAGCCGCTGCAGGATCGTCTCGTCCAGCGTAACCCGGTGATCCGCCACCCGCCGCAACTGTCGACCGAAGTCATCGAGCTCACCGGCAGACGTCACTTGCGAATGGTTGCTCAGTATTCGATCGAGCAAGGTGGTGCCTGAGCGTGGCATGCCTATGATGAAAATCGGCTGCGGCCCATCGAAATGCGTTTCGTGCGCCTGCAGGAACTGAGGTGTGCAACGCTCGATCAAACCTTCAAACAGACTCCATGCATACTTGGAGTCGACTTCTTTTCGGGCGTACATGAGCGCGTTGCCGCGAGCCAGCGCAAGCCAGGCCTCTTCGTAACGACCGAGATCCTCAAGTTCTTCGTACATGGCAAACTCGAGAGAGGCATGATTTGTCGTCCCGGGCGCGACGTTTCGAATGCTTTCCGCAAGGAGATCAAGATGGTTCGGTTGCGGCGCCCGCTTGCGCATGCGAGCCAGAGCCAGCGATGCGCGGCCGTTGGTCGGATCGATCAACAGGGACGCTTCATGTTCGCTTTCTGCCTCCTCCAGACGTCCGTTGAACGTCAGCTCCAGTGCCCGCTGATAGTGGAAGTCCGCGTCGCCAATGCCCGCTGCACCGGCGCGATCCAACAACGCCAGCGATTCCGGATGCTCCCCAAGCATCCCGCGCAACTCGGCCAGACGCATCAAGACAGCACCATCCTGGGTTAGCGCAGCCGCACGATCCATGCATGCGCGCGCAGCCACGATTTCGCCAACCTTATGCAGCAGATCGGCCACATTGCTGATCAACATGGCATCGTCGGGAAGATTGCGGGCGGCGCTCGATGCATGGTGCATGGCAGCGCCCAAACGGTATTCCTTCCAGGCGATAGTGCCAAGAATCAGGTGCGCCTCTGCGTGCTCGGGGTCGCGTTGCAGCAGACTTTCGAGTGCAAATCGCGCGGCAACTGGCTGGCCTTCGGCAAGGTAACGCTGAGCCCGGCTCCAGAGTCGATCATTGCTCATAGTGATTTTCTAGTCGTTGCAGAAGGGTCACGCTTATCGGCGGCGGCGATGATCAGCCTGCAGCAGGCTACCGAATCGTGGCCGAGCTTTCGGCCCGATCACGAACACTGTAACAAGCCACGTCCGATCAATCATCCAGCTCGGTCGGGTAGCCCCAATGGCGAAGCATGGGTTGCAGCACAGGCCACACTGGCTCGAATTCCTTTTTATAACGCGACCAGCGGTTCACGCCCTTTTTATTCACCGGCACGATGACCTGTGTATAGCTGGGCGTCCCGATATATTCCTTGTTGCGCGCGTGCTGGTCGAATTTGAGCATGGGGGTGGCGTCCTCCAGCTCGAGAAATTGAGCGAGGCGCTGGGTCTGCAACGGAAAGTCGGCCACCAGATCCTCGTATCGCGAAACCAGGACATTGGGCTGAAATGTCTGCACATCCTGCAACCAGTGCTCCATGGCCTGCACGTAAGCTGCCGCCAGTCGTGAAATGCTGGAGGCCGCCGCACCCAGGATGCTGGCGCGGAAATTCTGCATGTAGCAGCTGAGGATGACATCACATGGATGACGCAACGCGAAAATGAATTTCGCGTCCGGAAACAGGCGGTGGATCATCGGCACCCACAACATGTTCAGCGGATTCTTGTCGACCAGCTGCGTGCTCCAGTCCCGATCGATCGTTTCGCAAACCATCTTCAGATAGAGCTTGCGCAGTTCATCGCCGTCGCGCTGCTGCAGAACACTGAGATCCTGCAGGATGCGCGGGTCGTGCGAACGCAGCTTGTCGGCAAGCCGGTTGAAGAACGGATTCTCATCCATCGACTGCAGGGACGGGTGCGCATCCAGCATCTGCTCGAGCAGCGTCGTACCAGAGCGCGGAAATCCGACGATAAAAACCGGCGAATTGGGGGCGTCCGGCGCCAGCAATCGCGGCCAATGTCGATAGGCCTCCGGCGATACTCGCGGAACCGCAACAGGCAGCGCCAAGGCATCAGGGGTGAAATGATCGGGCGAGGCAATCTTCAGTTCTTCTACCTGGAGCGCATGCGCCTTGTGCAGGGCCTGCAGCGCGAGTTCCTGCTCACCCGACTTGTCATAGGCCTCGGCAAGTTCGAAAAAGTAGGCCATGTCGTTCGCATGGCGCGGCCCGGACTGCTCAAGCAGCGACCGAGCGGTGGTCAGGTCACCTTTGCGCAGCGCCAGTTTGGCGAACTGGTGATTTACCTCCTGCTTTTCTGCTCCGCTCAACGTACTGCCCGGCACAGCGATCGACTGCAACAGCTCTTCGGCTTCCGTCACCCGATTCATTCTTTCATAGACGCTGGCCAGCCAGAACTTCGCCTCAAGATTGAGCCCGTTCCTTTGCACCAGATCTTCGAGCAACGCCTGCGCACCGACGGTGTCGCTCAGCAGTATCAACAAACTGGCCAACTCCAGCTGCAATGTATCGTCATGCAGCGGCAGCCATTGGCGCCAGGGACGAAGCAAGTCCTGGGCACCAGTGAAATCCTGGCACAGACAACAGGCACGGGCGCCATGCACCCGCGCGAGCGGCGCTTGCCGGTCCAGATCGAAGGCATCCAGCAACATGTCGCGCGCACCGAGGTAATCCTTGCGCTCAATCAACATCAGGCCCAGATCCACCCGTGTCACGGGATTGTGCGGATCGAGCCGGATTGAATTCCTGTAGCCCTCTTCGGCTTCCTGCAGAAAGCCACCCTCACGCAATGCCGTGGCGTAGTTACTCCAGTGCACGGCGTTGTCAGGAAACAACTCGACCAGGCGGGCGTAGGCCGCGATGGCCTCGGTTACACGCTTCTGCAGATGCAAACCGATTGCCAGCAGCAACAGCAGATCTTCATCTTCCGGCTGCATCAGCAGCTGCTTTCGGCACAAGTCTTCGGAAGCCGCCAGATCGCCCGACTTCATTGCTG
>JBAPPP010000113.1:0-6509 GCA_049280175.1 Rhodanobacter sp. | reverse complement strand
GCGCAGACTTGCGTAGAGCCTGGATAAAACAGCCCTTTACCTGCGCCGCAGATGCCCATGCCGGATTCGGGGTTGGTCGTCGCTGGCTGATAGTGTCTGCAGCTTCTACAGGCAACCGGTGGGCGTGAAATATAGGCTCCCGCTACCCGCACAAAACACCAAGGACACCCGTGCACGTGCGTCCAACCTCTGACGATAGGAAGCCCAGCGACCATGCTCGGATGCACCCACACCGGCCCACACTGACGGCATTGGGCCGCGGTCGTATGCCCATAGGGAGCTCGACCGGCGCGACGCTCGGCAGACTCCTCCAACATGGCCAGGTAGGCGGCGAGCTGTTGGTTGTCCAGACCGATGCAAGCGTTGAGGTCAGTATCGTGCAACCGGTGAACGTGATCGACATCGATATGCTTGCCTTCGGCCAGTGCCAACAAGTGGAAGCGCATCCTTTTCCAACATTCGGGGTCAGGTTCACTTTCCACTGGGATCTTGGGCGGCGGACCTTCGTAGGCTCCAGCCAGACATGAAAAACCCCGCACCAGGCGGGGTTTTCAATAACTGGTACCGGTGATAGGACTCGAACCTACACGACATCGCTGCCAGCGGATTTTGAGTCCGCCGCGTCTACCATTCCGCCACACCGGCACAGAAGCTGCTGATTATGCCGGTTTCAGTGGACGCGGTCGAGCCCCAATACGCGGACATTGCGCGCGTACCAGCGATCTTCGGGCAGCGGCTGGAATACCGCGCACTGGGTCATCGGGCCGGAGTAGATGTGCAGGCTGACGGTGACTGCGCTGTCGCTGGGGTTGCGGATGCTGTGGTACTCGTGGGGCGGGATCAGGCTGCCGGCGGAGCCGGTGCCGGCCTGGATCGAGCCGACGGGCTGGAAACGGTAGTTCTGTGCGTCGTGCTCCAGCAGTTCGTACTGCACGATTTCCAGTGCGCCGTTCCACACGCCCTCGACGCACCACATGCCGTCGTGATCGTGGATCGGGGTGCCCTGGCCTGGCCCCCAGGTCATCGCCACCACGCAGTAGCCGTGCTCTTCGCTGCGATACAGCTCGCGGCGGGCGTAGTGTTCGGCGCAGGGCTCGAACACGCAATCGGGCAGCTTCACCGCGTTCTCGCGGATCAGCTTGCACAGGCTGTTGCGCAGGCTGTCGGTGAGATCGTGGGTGTTCGGTTTGGCCACGGCAGCATCGATCGCGTCGATCAAGGTGCGGCTGCCGGGGAAATCCAGGGTAAGCATGATGTTCTCGGGTGGTGCCTGAAGCTGAGTATCTTACCAGTGAGGTAGTTATCGAGTTGCCAGCCGGTTCAGGAACCCGCCAATCGCGTGGCTGTAGTTCTCGATATCGACCAGGAACGCGTCATGGCCCTGCGGTGAATCCAGTGCCACGAATTCCACCTTGGCGCCGGCCGCTTCCAGGCCCTGGGCGATCTGCTCCTGCTGCTGCAGCGGAAACAGGATGTCGGTGCTGACGCCGATCACCATCGCCTGCTCGATCTGGATGCGCTGAAGACCTTCGTGCACGTTGCCGTGGCCGTATTCGGCGATGTCGAACCAGTCGCTGGCACGCGACAGGTACAGGTAACTGTTCGGATCGAAGTTGCGCACGAAGCGCTGGGCGTGGCCTTCGAGGTAGGACTCGACCTGAAACTCGCGGCCGAACGGCTCGTCCTCGCGCTGTTCCGGGTCGAGCCGGATGCGCGCGAAGCGGCCGTTCCATTCCATTGCCGATCGATAGGTGATCACGCCGAGCTTGCGCGCGATGCTCATGCCGATGTCGGGATAGTTGCCGCCTTCTGCCGCATGGATATCGTAATTGCCATCGTTCCAGTGCGGATCGAGGCGGATCGCCTCGCGCTGCAGCGAGCGGATCGCGATCGCAAAGGGCTGGGCCTGCGGCGCGGTATCGACGCTGATATGCGCGCGTACGCTGTCGGGATGCAGCAGCATATAAGCCAGCGCGCTCATGCCACCCATCGAGCAACCGATGAGGCAGGCCAGCTGCGTGATGCCCAGGCTGCTGACGGCAGCGTATGCAGCGTTCGCCACGTCTTCCAGCGCCAGCCCGGGAAACGTCAGCCGATAAGCTTCGCCCGTGGCCGGGTCGATCGACGCGGGGCAGGTCGAGCCCTTGTCGCTGCCCAGTGAATTCACGCAGATCACGAACCAGCGCGTGGTGTCGATGGCCTTGCCAGCGCCGGCCATCTCTTCCCACCAGCCGGGCGTGGGATCTTCTGCGCTGGAGGTCATGTGCGCGCTGGGCGACAGGCCGGTGAGCACCATAACGGCGTTATCGCGCGCGGCGTTCAGGGTGCCCCAGGTTTCGTAAGCGACATGCGCGCCGTGCAGCTCGCCGCCACGCTTCATCGCGAAGGGCGAGGGCAGGGTGAAATAGCGGCGCGCGTCGTGACTCATCAATGCACCTTGTCGATACTGATCGTGACCGGCGTCTTGCTGTTCACCGCAACAATACCGGCATCACCTTCCAGATCACCGGGCTGGGCGATCGGCTGACCGCTGTGGGTGATCCGTGCTCCGACGAAGACGCGCGGGGCCGATGAGAGGTTCATGGCCGGTGTCATCGCCATCGCATCGGTCAGTGTGACGCTGGTCGGGAGTTGGCTGGCATCCAGTTTGGCTACGGCAAGTGGCATCGGGGGACCGTTCTCCGCACGGGCATAGACGAACAGTGTATCGCCCGCGGCCAACTTGGTTTTGAGTGCGGGCGCCAGCGATATCTTCACTTGCAGAGCGGCACCCTGCGCGACGGCAGCGGGCGCGTTGTCTGATCCGCCAGCGGGCGCGCCACCAGAGCGAGCATCGGCGACGGCGATCTGTTCGGCTACGGCCTGGGCAACCGGCGAGCCCGGCTCAAGCTGCGGTTGCAGCAAACGCCAGGTGGCTGCCGCGTCGTGGTACTGACCGCGCTGGAAGTCACTGATGCCGAGCAGCCACAAACCGCGTTGACTGTCCGGTTGCAGCAGTACGGCACGCTTGAGCAGATCCAGCGCGCGGCCTTCGATTTTGTGATCGTTGCTCAGCATCGAGTCGGCTTCGGCCCAACCGACCATGGCTTCGGCGTTGTTTGCGTCGAGCTTCAATACATGGTCATACGCATCGCGTGCAGCGACCGGATCGCGCTGCATCATGCTCGTCTGCGCCAGCAGCATCCAGCCCTGTCGGTCGGCCGGCTGTTGAGCCAGGTGGTCACGCAGTTGGTCGATCGCCTGCTGCACGGTCAGCGTTTGATCGGCTTCTGCAGCAACGCCGTTGAGCGCGACCGGCGTGCCCACCAGCAAATAGAGGCCGGCCGCTGTCAGCGGCAGTACGAACGCGATCGCTAGGGCCAGCGCAAAGACGCTGCGCGGGCGACCCGATTGCCGGCCCCGGCGTACAAGCGGCAGCAACAACGCGGCCAGCGCCACAGCGATCATCACTGCGGCGGCTAGGTAAAAAGCGATCTTCACCAGTCGTCCCCGTCGTCGGTCGGTGCACTGTCAGTGCGTGTGTCGGCGGCGATGCCGGCACGGCTGCGTTTGCGGATGGCCATCAAGACCACGCCGGCGCCGCCGAGCAAGACCAGCAGCGGGCCGAACCACAGCAGCATGGTGCCGGGCTTCAGCGGCGGGTCGTACAACACGTAATCGGAATAGCGGGCGACCAGATACTGCTTGATCTGCTCGTCGCTCTGGCCGTGCTGCATCAGCTGGAAGATCTGGTTGCGCAGGTCGCGCGCGATCGGCGCGTTGGAATCGGCCAGCGTTTCGTTCTGGCACATCGGGCAACGCAGCTGCGCCGTCAGCTGCTGGAAGCGCACTTCCTGCGCGTGGGTGGCGAACGGCATCGGCTCGATCGCCTGCGCGTGCGCCAAGCTGGCAAACAGCAGGAACGCCACCAACAACGCGGGTAGGAGCGCACCTTGTGCGCGAAACAACCTTGCGGCCAGCCCCATTCGCGCACAGGGTGCGCTCCTACCAAAGGCGCGCATCACGGCGTTTCCTGCTGCAGCGCTGCAATCGCCGGCTTCAGTTCCGTAGCGACCACGTCGGCCGTCATCGGCCCGATATGCTTGTAGCGAATCACGCCTTTGCCATCGATCAGGAAACTCTCCGGCGCGCCGTATACGCCGAAATCGATCGCGGTCAGACCCGGTTGATCGGCGATCAGCACGCTGTACGGATTGCCATGCTCGGCCAGCCAGTGCTTGGCGTCCTCCGGCGCGTCCTTGTAGTCGTAGCCCACCAGCAGCACGCCCAGCGTCGGAGCCTCGGCTTGCAGCACCGGATGCTCCACGCCGCATTCCACGCACCAACTGGCGAAGACATTCAGCAGATACGGCTTGCCCAACAGATCCGATTTGCTGACGGTTACCGCGGGCTCGTACAGCTTGGGCAGTGCAAAGGCCGGTGCCGGTTTGTTGAGCAACGGTGACGGAATGGCTTGCGGGTCGTGCGCGGTGTTCCACCAGATGCCGAAGCCGAACAGCGCCACCAACAGCACGAAAGCGAAGAATGGAACCAACCGGCTCATGCGCGCGTTTCCTGCACCAGCAGGCCTTCAACGGCTTCGCTTTCGACGATGCGCTTGATGCGGAAACGTTTGTCCGCAGCGCAGATGAAACCACCCAGCATCATCAGCAGGCCGCCGCCCCAGATCCAGCGAACGAAGGGCTTGTAGTAAAGCCGCAACGACCAGGCACCTTCGATGTTGGCGCCATCCATCGGTTCACCCAACGCCACATAGAGGTCGCGGAACAGGCCCGCATCCACCGCAGATTCCGTCTGTACCTGGCCACGCAGGTAGGTGCGCTTCTGTGGATGCATCACGGCGACCGTGTTGCTACCGCGGGTGACCGTCACAACGCCCTGGTCGGCGCGCCAGTTCGGTCCGGTCGTGCGATGCACGCCATCAAAGCGGAAATCGTAGCCGGCGATGTGCTGGGTCTGCCCCGGCGCCATGCGTACGTCGCTGGTCACGCTAAGCGATTCGGTGATCAATACGCCCGCTACAAACACGCCAACGCCCAGATGCGCCAGCAACATGCCAGCCATCTCCGCTGGATAGCGTCGGCCAGCCGGCATTTCGCGCCAGCGCTTGAGCGCGTAAAGCCCGACGCCAACACCCAGCCATACCAGCGACGCCACGCCGGCGATCGCCTTGGGCTGACCATCCACGAAGAACGCGGCCACGATCGCGCAGGCGGCTGCGGCGATACCGGCGCGCAGCAGCACCTGCTTGAGTACCGGCGTGTCGCCCTTGCCCCAGCGCAGGAACGGACCGAACGGCAGCAACAGCACCACGGGCAGCATCAACAGTGGAAACAGGAAACCGAAATACGGCGGACCGACCGAGATCCGGCCCATGTTCAAAGCATCGCCAACCAGCGGGAACAGAGTGCCCAGCAGAACCATCGCCGCGGCCACCGCAAACATCAGATTGCCGATCAGCAACACGGTTTCACGCGACAGCAGCTTGAACGCTTTGCCACCGGCCACCTTGGGCGCACGTAGCGCATATAGCAGTAGCGAACCGCCGACCACGATGGTCAGGAACGCCAGGATGAACACGCCGCGGCGCGGATCGGAGGCAAACGCATGCACCGACGTGAGTACGCCCGAACGCACCAGGAACGTGCCGAGCAGGCTCAGCGAAAACGCGAAGATCGACAGCAGGATCGTCCACGCGCGCAGACTGCCGCGCTTCTCTGTGACTGCCTGTGCATGGATCAGCGCCAGCCCGACCAGCCACGGCATGAAGCTGGCGTTTTCCACTGGATCCCAGAACCACCAGCCGCCCCAGCCCAACTCCGCATAAGCCCACCAGCTGCCGGCGACGATGCCGCAGGTGAGGAACGCCCACGCGACATTCGTCCACGGTCGTGCCCAACGCACCCACGCCTGTTCCAGCTCGCCACCGAGCAAGGCGGCGATCGAAAATGCAAACGCCACCGAGAAGCCCACATAGCCGGTATACAACACCGGCGGATGGAACGTCATGCCCGGATCCTGCAGCACCGGGTTCAGGTCGCCGCCGTCGCCCGGCATCGGCAACAGCCGTCCAAACGGATCAGAGGTGAAGATGATGAAGGCCAGAAAGCCCACGGCGATCAGGCCCATCACGGCCAGTACGCGCGCGGCAAACACCTCGGGCAGTTTCTGGCTGAACGCGGCCAGCGCGACCGTCCATACGTTGAGGATGAAGATCCACAGCAGCAGCGAACCTTCGTGCGCCCCCCATACCGCCGCGATGCGGTAGTACCACGGCAGCGCCAGATTCGAATTCTCCGCGACGTAGCGCACAGAGAAATCGAAGTGCACGAACGCCCACACTAGGATGCCAAACGCCATCGCCACGAACACCGCCTGTCCCGCCGCAGCCGGACGCGCCACTGCCATCAGCGCGCGGTTGCCACGCCACGCTCCAAGCATCGGCAAGATGCCCGGTGCCAGCGCCAGCAGCAGGGCGAGGATCAGCGCGAGCTGGCCGAGTTCCGGGG
>JBAPPP010000112.1:0-3044 GCA_049280175.1 Rhodanobacter sp. | reverse complement strand
CTTGTAGGTTGGGGTCAGCGCAGCGATGCTCAACATCACGCCCCTGACCACGTTGGGCATCGCTAGCGCTCACCCCAACCTACGGCTCTGCGGCTTCCATGTTGCCTCCCCCGCAAGCAGGGGGAGGCGCGGATCAAGATTTGCCGTCACTTCGCCGCGTTGGCACCGCCGGACTTGTCGTGCGACATCATCGCTTCACGCTTGGCCTTGAACGGGCTGCTGGCGTACCACTGCGGCCACTGCCCGTCTTCGCTCAACTGCTGGCCCAGCACGTATATCGCCTGCGTGTCTTCGAGGATACCGGCGAGATCCCAGTTCGGATTAAACACGTCGTCGGGCGTGTGGTAGTGGTGCTTCGTATAGTCGTCAGCCGCCTTTTGACCGGCCACCTTGCCGCCGTTCAACAGGTCGAGCCCCGAGCTGGCGAGCATCGCTGGCACGCCAGCCTTGGCGAAGCTGAAATGATCGGAGCGGAAGTAGAAGCCGTTCTCCGGCGTGGTCTCCTGCGACATCACCCGACCCTGGGTTTTAAGCACAGCGCCCAGCATGTCTTCGAGCTGCGACTGGCCCATGCCGATCACGGTCATGTCGTGGGCGAGGCCGATGATCGGCAACGCATCCACCGCGATGTCGGCCACCGTCTTTTCCAGCGGGAACACCGGCTTCGCCGCGTAGTACTGCGAACCGAGCAGACCCGACTCCTCCAGCGTCGGCGTGAAGAACAGCACGCTGCGCTGCGGCGGCGTCTTCTGGTGAGCGAACGCGTCGGCCAACTCCAGCAGCATGGTCAGGCCGGTGCCGTTGTCGATCGCGCCGCTGAACACCTGATGCCCCTTGCGTGTCGTGTCCATTCCCAGGTGATCCCAATGCGCGGTATAGATCACCACCTCATCGGGCTTGCTGCTGCCCTTCACCATCGCCAGCACATTGTGCGATTCGATGTGACTGATCTTGTTGCGCAGACTCACCGAAGCCGTCACCTGCAACGGCACGGCCTTGAAGCCCGGTTTCGCCGCGTCTTTCTCAAGCTTGTCGAAATCGAGGCCGGCTGCCGCAAACAATCGCGTGGCGGCATCGCGGGTCAGCCAACCGGCGACCGGCAACTGCGGCGACGGATCGACGCTCGAAGGCAGGCTGAGCCGCGCTCCGCTGCCGCTGTTCTGCACCACGCTCCACGGATAGCCTGCCGCCGCATCACTGGTATGCACGATGAAGCACGCAGCGGCACCCTTGAGCGCGGCCTCGGCGTACTTGTAGGTCCAGCGACCGTAATAGGTCATCGCGCGACCGTTGAACAATTTCGGGTCGCCCGTGGCAAAGCCGGGATCGTTGACCAGCACGATCACCGTCTTGCCCTTCACGTCGACGCCCTGGTAATCGTTCCATTGCCAGGCCGGCGCATCGGCACCGTAACCAAGGAACACCACCGGCGAATTTTTCAGGTCCACTGCGGCCTTCGCCTGCAACGTCTCGACCATCATGTCGGTGTGGTTGGCGAGCTTCGACTCCTTGCCGTTCGCGGCGATGTCCAGCGTGACATCGGTGTTGATCAACTGGGTGGAGTCGGCCGGTACGGTCTGGAACCACGAGCCGTGATTGCCCGGCTGCAGCCCCATACGCTTGTACTGTTCGACCAGCCAGCTGGTCGTGCGCTGTTCGTAGATCGTGCCGGGCTTGCGTCCACCAAATGCATCCGAGGCGAGCGTCTTGTCGAACTGCGCAAAGTCGGCGGCATTGATTTGGGGCGCCAGTGCAACCGCTGGCGCCGCTGAACTGCTGGATGCCGCTGGTGTGGCAGCCTGAAGTGAATAGGCCCCCATGCTCAAGGCCATGAAAAGGACGGACGTCATTACGCGCATCGGGGACTCCTGCACCTGGGGAGCCTCCTTTTTAGCGCGACCACCCGCGGCTGTCTACGAACGCCATCTCACTGGCAGCAGCAGGCCTGGTCGCCGCCCTCTGCTCAGCGCGAGATACAACAATGACCCCGCCGCTTGTTTTGGGTAGATTGCACGCACCCCTACCTCATGCCTTCGCAGCGAGAACGACATGCCCAAGATCGATGTCACGACCGTACCCGTACGCAAAGGCTCAGGTTATCCGGCGCCGTTTGCTGCCGCCGCTGGTGCACGCATCAAGCAAGCGCTGGGCAATACCGGCGGACTGACCGATTTCGGTGTCAACCTCACGCAGCTGCCCCCCGGCGCATGGTCGAGCCAGCGGCATTGGCATTCCAGCGAGGATGAATTCGTCTATATCCTGTCAGGCGAACTGGTCCTGATCACCGACGCCGGCGAGCAAACGCTGCGCGCGCATGACTGTGCGGCCTTCCCCAAGAACGTCCCAGACGGCCACCACCTGATCAACCGTGGCAGTGAAATAGCCGTCTATCTGGAAATCGGCACACGCCACGCCGATGACAGCTGCAGTTATCCCGACATCGACCTGCATGTGGATGGGGGTGCTGGGTACACGCACAAGGACGGGACGCCTTACACGGAATCATCCAGCTGAGCATGATGGCAAGTATGGCGCTGAGCGCATGCCCCGCGTCGCGGTGCGATCATCCCGCTTTCAGGCAGTCTTCCACTTCGTCGGACACAACGACGCGGTTGCGACCTTCACGCTTGGCCCGGTACAGCGCCTCATCGGCATGGATCAGCAGCCCGCGCAGCTCGTAGCCAGATCGGGCTGTCACCGCCACGCCAAAGCTGGCCGAAATGGGAATGCCGGGAGCGTTTTCGCCGGTCGCAGCCGTGGCGATCGCCACGCGGATCTGCTCAGCTCGACGGTAGGCCTGCTCCAGCGAGCAATCCGGTAGCAGGATGCCAAACTCCTCACCGCCAAGGCGACCGAATACATCGGTTGATCGCAGATGCGCCTGGCAAGCCTCGACCGCACGGCGCAACACGCGATCGCCCACCGCATGGCCATGAGTGTCATTGACGGCTTTGAAATGGTCCAGGTCGATCAGCACGATGCACGCATCCCGTGCCGACTTTCTGCAGTACAGCAGGAGCTGCTCGACCTCTTCGACGAAATGC
>JBAPPP010000111.1:0-1849 GCA_049280175.1 Rhodanobacter sp. | reverse complement strand
TATTCCGGTTCGGATTCTTGGTTTCTTCAGACGCCGTGGAAACGGCATCGAAACCGACGTAGGCGAAGAAGATCGATGCCGCGGCGCCCAAGACGCCGATGCCGCCCATCGGGCTGCCCCAGCCATTGGGCAGGAAGGGATGGAAGTTGGCCTCGTGGACTGCCGGTATGGTGATGACAATGAACGCAATCAGCGCGGCCACTTTGATCGAGACCAGGACCGCATTGACCTTGGCCGACTTCGACGTGCCCAGCACCAGCAGTACGGTCACGCACAGCGCGACCAGAAAAGCCAGCAGATTGAAGCTGCCTCCATCGAAAGGCCCGGTTCGCAGGAACTCCGGCAACCCGAACCGGGTCGATGCCAGCAATCCATTGACGTAGCCCGACCAGCCTACAGAAACGGTACTGGCAGCGATGGTGTATTCCAGTATCAGCGCCCAGCCCACGACCCAGGCAATGCCCTCGCCGAGGACACCATACGTATAGGTATAGGCGGAGCCCGCCACCGGGATCATCGCCGCCAGCTCGGCGTAAGCCAGGGCTGCCAGTGCGCAGACCAGAGCGGCAATCACGAACGCGACCATCATGCCTGGTCCAGCTTTCTGCCCCGCCTGCGCCGTCAGCACGAAAATACCGGTGCCGATGATCGCGCCGACACCCAGCAGTGTCAGCTGAATCGGGCCCAGTTGTCGTTTGAGGCTTTTCTTTTCGGCGGTAGCAAGAATCTGGTCAAGCGGCTTGATGCGCTGGAAAAGCATGTAGTGATTCCCTGTGGAAACAAATGCCGATCCTCAGCGGATCGGGGCAAATCTGACGCGGCCCAAAGGCATGACGGCCAACCATAGCGGAGCCGTCGTGGCCGTACAAGGCGCTGTGCCGCATAGAATTGGCGCTCCCCTTGGTGCTAGGAACACCCTCTCGCATGAGCATCGACGCCTTCGAAAAAGCGCTGCAAAAGTACGCCGAACCGGCCGCGAACAGGCCGGATTCGGAGCTATTCCGGAGATTCTTGCGCTCTGCGCCACGAGTCTTCGAGCGAGACCATGTGGTCGGCCACTTCACCGGGTCGGCCTGGCTGGTCAGCGCCGACGGTGACCGCGTGCTGCTGATGCATCACCGCAAACTGGGGTTGTGGCTGCAACCGGGTGGTCATGCCGACGGCGATGCCGATCTGGCCCGGGTGGCGTTGCGCGAGGCGAGGGAGGAAACCGGCGTGGCGGACCTGCATGTCGAAGACGGCATCTTCGATCTCGACCGGCATCGCATTGCGGCCCGCGCGAATGAGCCGGAGCACTGGCATTACGACGTGCGCTATGTAGTGCGCGCCGGCTCGGACGAACGCTTCACGATCAACGAGGAATCCCATGCGTTGGCATGGCGACCGGTCGCCGAGGTGGCTGTCGACGAGAGCTTGGATGCCTCGCTACGGCGAATGGCGCGCAAGTGGCTGGCGCGGCAGTAGCAGCCCCCGGACTCGATCCGGGGCTGCGCTACTACAAGTATTTCGCAGGTGCGGGGTTGAGGTGTCCGCATTCATCGCAGGTGCGCGCCTCGCGCGAACCGTAGAAGCGATCGAATACCGGCGGGAAATCGTGCTCGATGCTGTCGAGCGCGAAATATTCCTCGTACAGCTTGTTGTTGCAGCGCTCGCAGAACCATAGCAGGCCATCCTTCTCACCATTGACGCGGCGACGCTCGATCACCAGGCCGATCGATGCAGGCATGCGTTGTGGTGAGTGGGGCACCCGCGGCGGCAGGTAGAAGATCTCGCCGGCGCGGATCGGGATGTCGCGTGCGTGGCCATCGTCCTGCACCTTCAGCACCATCTCGCCTTCGAGCTGGTAGAA
>JBAPPP010000110.1:0-2522 GCA_049280175.1 Rhodanobacter sp. | reverse complement strand
GGTAATTACCGCATGCTGGAAACGCCCGACGACGAACCTGTCGTTCAAATTCAGCGCGTCGCGCATGAGAGTAGGGTGCATCTAGACATTGAGACCGACAACATTCCCGCCGAGGTGGCTCGCCTGGAGAAGTTGGGAGCTCAGATCGTGGATCGTCTTGAGCGCTGGGTCGTGATGCAGGCGCCCACAGGGCAACGATTCTGTGTGGTCCGGGTACAGCGTCCGGGATTCCCCAAGAATGCCAACCGCTGGGACTAACTTGCGTTGTGCCAAAGGAGTGGGCTTCACGTCTTTCCATCGGGCACCCGGCTAATGGGCGCCGATGGCTCCTGGCCAATAGCTGACGTTACTCGTCAGCTCAAATACGCACCGTCATCATCGCGACAGATCGATCGCGTAGGTCGCGGTGCCGTCGCCGTTGTCCTTGATCTGGCGAATGCGCCCAAGTCCTGCTGCCTGGGCCACGTCTTGTTTGCCTGAGGCACTCTTGAACACGATGGTGCCGTGCGTCTTCAGCGGCGCGAAGCGCCATGAGGTGGGTTCGAGATCTTGCGCGCTGAGATGCTGGTGGCGTTGCAGCCACTTGGCCAGGATCTCGCGGGTGCCATCCGGTGCGGTCAGCACGATATTCTTGCCGTCGAGCCCGGGGAAGTTTCCGCCGCCGCTGGCGCGGTAGTTGTTGGTGACGACGATGAATGGCTGGGTGGGCGCGACGGGTTTGCCGTGCCAGGTCAGTGCCGTGATGCGTTGGCCCATTGGCTTCGACACGTCGATGACGTAGTGGATGCCGCCCTGGATCTGATCGAAGTTGAAACCGGGGTAGTGGTCGTTGATCAGTGCCTGTTCGCCGTCCTTGGCCGGGTCGATGCGGTTGAAGCGATCGGCGGATTGTTCCAGCCATGCCTTCAGGCCGCTGCCGTCGATCTTCACCGCGGCCAGCGTATTCGGATAGAAGTAGAGGTCGGCGGCGCTGCGCAAGGTCAGTGCGCCAGCGGCCACGTCGGTGTAGTCGTCAGGACCACCGAAGCCGGTGCGGAATGCGGCAGCGGATGACAGCACCGGCACCTGCGCAAGCTCGGGATGCAATCGCGGTAATTCGGAACGCACGTAGTCAGCCTGCGCGGCGTTGACGGCGGCCAGTGCGGTCATGTTGCCTTCGTCGGCAAAGTAGCTGCTCATGCGTAGAGCGCTGTTGCCGATCGGTGTGTTGACGTAGGCGATCGCCGCTTCATGCACGCTCTGCACCAAAGGCGCGATCTCGGGATCGACCGGCACGCATTGATTCTTCTGTGCACAGATCGGTCGAACTTCGCTATGCGTGTTGTCGAGGTCCACCACCCAGCGACCTTGCTGGCGATTCAGCACCAACTGGATCACGCCCAGATCCTTGCCGAAGAAGCCGCCCATCACGGCCGGCACGTTGCGCACGAAGCCGCGGCGGGCGTCGACATCCTTCATGCCTGCGTAGCGAGGGCCAGGAAACTCGGTATGCGCGTGACCAAGCAGCAGCACGTCGATGCCCGGGACGCCGGCCAGGTACCAGCCGCCGTTTTCCATCTGCGATGTGTATGGCGCGGTATCCAGTCCGCCATGCAGGATCGCCACGATCACGTCGGGATGCTGCGCTTCGAGTTGCGGCAGGTACTTCTGCGCGGCCTCGACCACGCCCGTGACGGTGACCTTGCCGGCCAGGTTCTGCTTGTCCCACTGCATGATCGGCGGCGGGGTGAAGCCGATGATGCCGATCTTCAGCGGGACGTCGACCTTGCTGCCGTCCTGCGTGTAGGCCTCGATGGTTTTGGTGACCACGGCCCATGGCTGGAAGATCGGGGCGCCGTCGCGCGCGCTGGCGACGTTGGACAATACCAACGGAAAGTGCGGTCCGGCGCAGCGGTTCGCGTGTGCGCCATCCACGTTCATCGGCGTACCGGTGACCTGCGACAGGAAGCCCAGGCCGTAGTTGAACTCGTGGTTGCCGATAGTGCCGCCGTCATAGCCGATCGCATCCATCGCCTGATAGATCGCCAGTTCCTGCTCGCAGGCTACGGGCTTCACGAGCGCCTGATAGTCGGCCGGCACGCTGCCCTGGATGGTGTCGCCGCTGTCGAACAGGAAGGTGTTGGGGAACTCAGTGCGTGCGCGGCGGATCAGCGTGGCGGTGCGCTCGAAACCGAGCGAATCGTCCGGCTTGAGCTTGTAGTAGTCGAAGCTGAGCACGTTCGCATGGATGTCGGTGGTTTCCAGGATCGCCACGCTTGCGCGCGCGCCATCCGAAAGTTGGATCGGCTTGTGGGCTTGGCTGGCGCAGCCGGCGAGCAGGGCGGTTGCGAGGGTGACGAGCGGGGCGATGCGGAGCGACATGGTGGTTCCGAGAGATGCGTACGGGTCTTGAGCGTAAAAACTAGCAGATCGGGATGACAGATCTTGTCTATGGTTTTGTATTGCGTGACTACCGTCGTGTCGAGCCGCAGACGTAGGTTGGGGTGAGCGCAGCGATGCCCAACTTCCCCTCGACGTCATGT